>NZ_JBIWGC010000006.1:100695-377906 GCF_044763335.1 Streptomyces sp. NPDC096105 | reverse complement strand
TGGGCGGTCAGCTTGGCCTGCGAGAAGGCCAGGATGAAGTGCCGCCGTCCCCACAGCTGACGGACGTACGCGCCGAGGGACGGACGGGCGCCGCTGACCGTGAGACCGTGCCGGGCGGCGAGGGCCGCGAGGTCGGTCTCGGCCGGTTCCGGGCGCGCCGACGCGGCGGGCGGTGTGTGGAGTGCCTGACTCACATCCGCTGCTTTCGCTAGGAGGGGGGTGGGTGCAACGAGTCCGGCGTCGGAACGGGACCGTATCGTCGTGACGACGAGCGTAGGTCGAATGTGCGTCGGAACGCAACCGTATCGTCGCTACGCGAGCGGCCTATGCTGGAGCGCATGACGAACGCCGACGCGCCCGAGCCGCGACCGCGCCGCCGGGCTCCCGCCGGGGCCGCCGTCCTGCGCGAGGACGTCACGGAGGCCATCCGGGCGGCCGTCTACGAGGAGCTCGCCGCCGTCGGCTACGCCCGCATGTCGATCGAGGGCATCGCGCGCCGCGCGGGCGTCGGCAAGACCGCCGTGTACCGCCGCTGGCGCTCCAAGCTGCACGTCGTGCTCGACGTGGTGTCCGCGCTCGCCGTCCAGGGCCTGCCCGCTCCGGACACCGGCTCCCTGGAGGGCGACCTGCGGCTGCTCTACGAGGTCAGCTCGCGCGCCCTGCGCCACCCTGTCGCCTCGCAGATCCTCCCCGACCTCCAGGCCGAGGCCGCCCGCAACCCCGACATCGCCGAGGCCGTGCAGAAGGCCCTGCGCGAGGGCCAGGACGGGGTCGCCAGGGGCATCGTCACGGCGGCCCAGGAGCGGGGCGAGATCAGCACCGGCGCGGACCACACCCTGGCCCTCGACCTGATCTCCGGCCCGCTGTACTGGCGCTCGGTCGTCATCCGCGGCCCGAAACCGCCCAAGGGCTACCTGGACGGTCTCGCCCGCGCGACCGCCCAGGCCCTCAAGACCCTCTGAAGGGCGGCCCGGTCCACGGCGCCGGCCGCCGCAGCCGTCCGGCCAGCACCCGGCCGACGCCGTGCGCCCCGGCCGCCACCCGCAGGGCCAGCGCGCCCCCGTGGGTGGCGTAGGGGCGGACGAGGACCAGGCCGTACCGGCGGCTCGGGACGGCGCGGGGGCGCAGCGGGCCGGGACCGGTGAGGGCGTGGGCCGAGACGGTCCGGGCCGCGCCGCCGCGGAAGCGCAGCCGCAGCCGCAGGTCCCAGGCGCCCGCGCCGAGGGCCGCCAGCCGCTCCAGCGGGACGGGCGCCTCGGCGGTCCAGACGCCGTCGGCGGACGGCCGCAGCGGCACCGTGCGGCGCAGCGCCGCGCCCGCGCGGTCCCGGTGGCGCCACTCCACCTGCGCGTCCACCGGACCGGCCCGCGCGACCGCGCCGTACAGCTCGTGCAGGCGCAGCCGCAGCAGACGGGCGCGGGGACGCAGCTCCGCGTCCACGGCGAGCGGCAGCAGCCGGACGGGGCGGTCGGGCAGGGACTCCAGGGTGACCCCGGGCAGCTCCGCCGACCAGCAGGGCGTGCCGTCGGCCGTCCGGGCGTACGGCGGACACAGCCGGGCCGGGCGGGCGGCCAGCTCGCGCAGGCGCGGCAGGTCGCGCGGCTCGGGAGAGGCCAGCAGCACCCGCGCGAGGAGCGGGCCGGGGGCGGCCGGGTCGCCCGACCGGTCGGCGGCGTCGTACTCGGCGAGGTGGCCACGGGTGTGCGCCCACCACTGACGGCGGTACGCCTCGTCGCGCAGCGGCAGCTCACGGACGTACATGCGCAGGTCGTGGTCGAGGAACTTGGCCCGGACGGCGCGCGCCAGCCGTTTTTCCCCGGCGTCCAGCAGGGTCGCGTGGGCGGTGCGGCAGGCGTGCGTGCGGGCGCGCCAGTTGTCGATGCCCGCGCGGTCCAGCGAGATCGACAGCCGCCGCGCGGAGCGGCGCACGTGCCAGACGTAGACCCGGTCCGGGACCAGGGCGACGCGCGGCGCTGCGGCCCACACCCGGGCGGTGAACACGATGTCCTCGTAGGGGAAGCGGCCGTCGGGGAACCGGATGCCGTGCGCGCGCAGGAAGGCCGTGGCGTACAGCTTGTTGACGCTGAGGGTGTCGTGGACCAGGCGGGGGCGGCCGGCCGGGCGGGCGAGGACGGCGGGGGCGGCGTACAGAGCCGGCTCACACGGCACCTCACGGCCCGAGGGCAGCTCGCGGCGTACGCACAGACCGCCCGTGACCTGCGCGTCCGTCTCCCGCGCGGCGGCCAGCAGCGCATCCACGGCGCCGGGCGGCAGCACGTCGTCGCTGTCCAGGAACATCACGTACGGGGTGGCCACCGCGTCCAGCCCGGTGTTGCGCGGGGTGCCGCAGCCGCCGCTGTTGACCGGCAGCCGGATCACCCGCAGCCGGGGCTCGCCGGCGGCCAGCCGCTCCAGCAGGGCGGCGCTGCCGTCCGTCGAGCAGTCGTCCACGGCGACGACCTCCCGCACGGCGGGCCCCTGCCCCAGCGCGGAGCGCACCGCGTCGGCCACATGGGCGGCGTCGTCGTGGCCTATGACGACGACGGAGACGGCGTCGGCCGGAACGGGGTCGGGGCGCATGGCATCCTCGGGGCGCGCTGCAGGGGTCCTCTACAACGTCGCCCGCCCCGTGGGTTTCCGCATTCCGAGGGCGTCCCCGCGGGCGTCAGGCCTCTTCGGCGGCCGCCCGGTCCAGCGCGGCGGTGAGGCCGGCGAGGGTGGCGCCGAGAGCGCGCATCTCCTCGGCCCGCAGCCCGGTGGCGGCGGCGATCCGGCGCGGCACCCGCGCGGCCCTGTCGCGCAGCGCGGCGCCCTCCTCGGTGAGCCGCACCTCGACGGACCGCTCGTCGCGCGCGCTGCGCTCCCGGTGCACGAGACCGGCCGCCTCCAGCCGCTTGAGCAGCGGGGACAGGGTGCCGGAGTCCAGGCGCAGGCGCTCGCCGAGCCGTTTCACCGGCAGCGTGCCGTCCTCCCACAGCACCAGCATGACGAGGTACTGCGGGTAGGTGAGGCCGAGGTCCTTCAGCACCACCCGGTAGACGCCGTTGAAGGCGCGGACGGCCGAGTTGAGGCTGAAGCAGATCTGCTGGTCGAGCCGGAGCCAGTCGTCCGAGACGGCCGGCGCGTCCGTCGCCGGGGAGGGGCTGGGTGTCGCTGTCATGCGTCCAGGGTAACGCCGTGCGAGCCATTTCATTGTGCACAACTGAATTGTGTGCTCTACTTGAGCGCACGAAGGCCGGGTCCCCGCGATCCGGCCGGTCACCCGCCGAAAGGAAAGGTGTCCCCCATGGACGCGCTCTACACCGCAGTCGCCACCGCCACCCACGGTCGCGAGGGCCGCGCCGTCACCTCCGACGGCAAGCTGGACGTCGGCCTGAGCGCCCCCAAGGAGCTGGGCGGCGACGGCAAGGGCACCAACCCGGAGCAGCTCTTCGCCGCCGGCTACGCGGCATGCTTCGGCAGCGCCCTCGGCGCCGTCGGCCGCGCCGCGAAGGTGGACGTCAGCGAGGCCGCGGTGACCGCCGAGGTCGGCATCGGCAAGCAGGGCGAGGGCTTCGCGCTCACCGTGACGCTCCGCGTCGAGCTGCCCGACAGCCTCGACGAGGAGACCGGCCGCACGCTGGTCGAGCAGGCCCACCAGGTCTGCCCCTACTCCAACGCCACCCGCGGCAACATCCCGGTCGAGCTCGTCATCGAGTAGTCCCGCCGCCCGCCCCCGACCCGCGCCAGCACCTCGCCGGTGCGCCGGCTCCAGGCCACCACCACGGCCTCCTCGGGCACCCGCTGGTGCCGGGTGAGGAGCAGCCAGCGCACCCCGTAGCGGCGGACCACCGTGTCCCGCAGGGCGCGGGTCGAGGCGGGATCCAGGTACGCGCGCACATCGGCCAGCCGCCGCAGCCGCTCCCGTTCGTCCAGCGAGGCGTCCGGCCAGGCGGGGGCGGCCAGGTTCGGCCCGTACCCGGCGATTGCGTGGACGGCGTAGTAGCCGTCGGCGATCACCACCTCGCCCGGGGCGACGTGCCGCGCGGCCCAGTCGTACGCGGGCCAGTCCGGGGGCCGGCGGAAACCGACCGGGTCCGCCGCCGGCGGCACCACCGCCCCGGCGTGCACGGTCAGGAACCCGGCGCACGCCCCCGCCGCCGCGGCCCCGCCCAGCAGCCGCCGCCACACCGGCCACGGGCGGGGCGCCGCCAGCTCCACCGCCAGGGCGAGCTGCAGCGGCACCAGCGTCAGCCCCAGGGCCCGCCCGTGGGTGTAGTGGCCGCTCACCCAGCCGTACGCCACGACCAGGCAGTCCAGGACGAACATCAGCACCAGCGGGTCGCGCCGCGAACGCCGCGCCCGCAGCCACAGGGCGGGCAGTCCGAGCAGCGCCAGCCCGAACTGGCCGGCCAGGTCCAGGTACAGCCGCCGGTGCATCGCGTCCACGCTGCTGTCCCCGGCCAGCGCGAACACGTCGAAGTACGGCCAGCAGGCCGCCGCCGTCAGCGCCACCGCGCCGGTCAGCGCCCAGCGCCCGGCCGGCGCCGCCGACCACCCCCGCTGCCACCCGGCGACCAGGGCCAGCGCCCCCAGCGCCGCCGCGACCGCGGTGATCGGGTGCACCAGCAGGATCAGCCCGTACAGCAGCCCCAGGCCCGCGTACCCGGACAGCGGGCGCAGGCCGCCCGGGCCCGGACACCGCACGGCCCGCGCGTCCCGGGCCCGCGCGCCGGTCAGCGCCCACGCCCAGAAGGCCAGCCCGATCGCGAACGCCGACGGGTACGGCAGGTTGCCCGTCATCGACATCAGGTTCAGGTAGCCGCTCCACCAGGCGCGCTCCACCCCCCACAGCAGGGTCATCGCGGCCAGCGCCAGCACCGGCGCCCAGGGGCGCGGGGTCAGCACCCGCACGAAGCGGCCCAGGCCCGTGAGCAGCACCAGCAGGTTCAGCGGCCCGGTGAGCCGCAGCACCTCCCAGCCGCCCAGCCCGGTCAGCCGGGCGAACACGCCCTGCGCCACCGCGTACGGCGAGTAGTACGGGCTGCCCGCGCCCGGCAGGTCCGCCATCGGGTGCCGGGGACGCAGCAGGTCGTCCTTGAGGCGCTCCACGACCGCCGCGTGCTGCCCGGCGTCGCAGCACAGCGGCACCCGCCAGAACGCCAGGGACATCACCACGAAGAACAGGAAGCCGGCGCACTGGTACGGCGTCGGGCGCCAGGACCCGCCGCCGCGCAGCGCCGTGGCGCCGTCCACCGTGCGGCGCCGGACGAGGACGCCGGCGCTCATCGGACGCGAGGAGAAAGGGGCATTCGGGGCATTCGCCCAATGTTCCCGCCCGCCGCCCGGGCTTGACCTGCCATCACCGCTTCGAGTGACACCCGGTCAGCTCACCGGCTCCATGGGCGCACCCCGCGCGGGCACCACCGCCCGCCGCGGCACCGGCTCCAGCAGCAACGGCACCCCCAGCACCGGCAGCAGCCAGGCCAGCGTGATCAGCCGGTCGCCCCAGATGTTGATGTCCGGGTGCCCCGCCTGGTTGAGGAACCCCGTGCAGGCCGCCGCGGCCAGGAAGGCGCCGAACGCCGGCCGCCGCCGCGCCCCCAGCGCGCCCGCCGCCAGCGCCGCCAGGAACAGCGGCTCCCACAGCTGCCGGCGCGCCCACTCCATCCAGAAGTTGCCCTGGAGCTGGAAGAACTCCGCCCACGGACGCTCCCGGTCGGGCCGGGCGAAGTGGCCGGTGAGCAGGTCCTGCACGCTGTCCGACGTCGACGGGTAGTCCAGCAGCCGGGCCAGCAGCACCGTACCGGCCGCCCCCGCGCACCCCGCCACCGCGAGCGCCGCGGGGCCGCGCCCCGACGGCAGCCCCCGCCACCGCCGGCGTACGGCGACCGCGGCGCCCGCGCCCGCCAGGCAGGCCCCGAGGAACAGCGCCTGGGAGTGCTTCACCGTGAACAGCGCGAGCAGCGCCCCGCCCGCCAGCGCCAGTCCCGCCCGGGGTCTCGTCCCGCCCAGCACCAGGGCGCAGCCCCACAGCGCGGCCAGGGTGAGGGCCAGCATCAGCCCCTCCGTCATCGGACGCATCGCCGTCGTCCCGCACGGCAGGACGAGGTACAGCGCCATCCCGGTGAGCGCGAGCGGCACCGGGGCGGCCAGCGCGCGCAGCACCAGGTACGCGAGCACCCCGCCCGCGCAGGTGATCACCACGCCCGCCGCCCACACCCCCCAGGTCACCCCGAGCAGGGCGAGGAAGGGAACCAGGACCACCGGGTAGCCGGGCCGCACCTCGAAGATCCGCATGAACCGCTCCGGCATGAACGGCACGGTGTGCCCGCCGGCCCCCCCGGCCGCCAGCCGCGCCTCCACCTGCCGCCACTCCCGCTCCCGGCACTCCTCCATGACCCGCGGCGCGGGATCCGGGGCGTGGAAGCGCACCACGTCCACGTTCTGCGCGCGGTGCGCCATCGCCGCCTTCCCCGCGCAGTAGTGGTCGATGGTGGCGGTCGCCGCCTCCCGCTTGTCCGCACCGCTCAGACTCAGCGCGTACGACACGTAGTTCTTGGAGTCGGGGGTGTCGCGGCCCTCCACGGTGGCGAGCTGCATCAGCGCGAACAGGGCGGCCAGCAGCAGCACCCAGGTGCGCGGCCTCACGACGGGGCCAGCAGGTCGCGGACGGCGGGCTGGGCGGGCAGCCGGCCGGGACCGGCGGCGGGTTCGGGCATCGGCTCGCCCAGCATCAGCGTGCGCACCACCCGCTCGGCGGCCCGCCCGTCGTCGTACTCGCAGAACCGCTCCCGGAACGCCGCCCGCAGCCGCGCCGACTCCTCGTCCGCCCAGGTCCCCGACGCGAACAGCCACGCCAGCTCCCGGTAGGAGCGCGTCACATGGCCCGGCGCCCGAGCCGTGACGTCCAGGTACGCGCCCCGGCTCGCCCGGAAGGCGTCCCAGTCGTCGGCGTGCACCACGATCGGCCGGTCCAGCAGGGCGTAGTCGAACATCACGGACGAGTAGTCGGTGACCAGGACGTCGGCCGCGAGCAGCACGTCCTGCACCTCCGGCTCGTCGGTGGCGTCCACCAGCACGCCCCGCCGGTGCAGCTCCGACAGGCCGAGGCCCCGGGCCGGGCCGTCGGCCAGCGTGGGGTGCAGCCGGACCACCAGGGTGCGGCCCTCGCCCAGGTCGGCGGCGAACCGGGCCAGGTCGATCCGCTCCACCAGCCCGTCCCTGCGGTAGTCCCGGCGGGTCGGCGCGTACAGCACCACCGTGTCGCCCTCCGGGACGCCGAGCCGCTCCCGCGTCGCGCGGGCGCGCTCCTCGTCCCCGCGCACCAGGACGTCGTTGCGCGGGGAGCCCGACCGCAGCGCGGTGAAGTGACAGGGGAAGGCCCGCTCCCACACCAGCTCGGAGTGGCGGTTGGCGACCAGGACGTGGTCCCAGCGGTCGGCCCGGCGCAGCATCTGCGGCACGTCGAAGTGCAGCCGCGCGCCCGGCTTGCCCAGCAGATCGGCGCCCGCGTACTTCAGCGGGGTGCCGTGGTGGGTGTGGACGTGCACGCTGCCGGGCCGTTTGACCAGCGTGCCCGACCAGTTGACGTTGTTGACGAAGTACGTGGCCCGCTCGGTCACCCGGCGGTACTCCGGCGTGTCCGGCAGCACGTACGGGATGCCCGGCGGCAGCGCCGCGGCCCGCTCCTCGTCGGCGACCACCCACACGCCCCTGATGTGCGGGGCGAGTTCACGGGCCGCGCGGTGGACGGCCGCCGGGTCGCCGAGCATCCCGCGGTGCGAGAACGCCGAGTACACGGCGAGGTCCGGGTCCAGCGGGCGGCGCAGCAGCGACCGGGCGCGCACCGCCCGCGCCGCCGTCGCCGCCCGGGTCTGCCCGGCCCGGCACCGCAGCTCCCGCCCGGTCCGCCGGACCCTCCGGCGCAGCACGTACCCGGCGTAACCGCCCTCCAGCTCCCGCAGTTCGGCGGGGACGCGCACGCCCGGCGGGCGGTGCGCGTGGAACATCTCCGCCGTGCGGCGGAAGAACTCGGCCCGGTCCGACGGCGGCAGCCGGTCCGGCTTGGACAGGATGTCGAGACAGTGCTCGCCCATCTTGGCGTGCAGGAACGGCCGCCAGTGCGCCAGCGCCGGACGGGCGTCGACGAACCGGAACACCCGCGCGTACTGCTCGTGCACGTCGAAGTGCTTGCGGCTGGTGGTGGACAGGATGTTCCCCTGGCGGCGCTGCCGGTAGTACAGGCAGATCCGGTCCAGGGTGGCGATGCGCTCCGCGCTGAGCAGCACCGGGAAGGTCCAGGGCGTGTCCTCGTAGTAACCGGGCGGGAAGGCGAAGCCCTCCCGCTCGACGAAGTCGCGGCGGTAGGCCTTGTTCCACACCACCATCAGCAGGTCGAGGATCTCCGGCCGTTCGGCGGCCGTGAAGGTGCTCCCGGCGGCCTCGGCCAGCACATGGGCGAGGACGTTGCGGCGGGTGCCGCCCCACCAGTACGTGCGGGCGTAGTCGAAGACCAGCACGTCCGGGTCGCCGGTCTCGTCGAGGCGGTCCGCCAGCGCGCGCAGGGCGCCCGGGGTGAGGGTGTCGTCGCTGTCCAGGAAGAGCAGGTAGTCGCCGGCCGCGTGCGGCATCCCGGCGTTGCGGGCCCGGCCGAGGCCCACGTTCTCCGGCAGGTGCAGCACCCGGACCCGCTCGTCGCGGGCCGCGTAGTCGTCGAGGATCCGCCCGCAGCCGTCGGGGGAGCGGTCGTCGACGGCGATCAGCTCGAGGTCGCGGTACGACTGCCCGAGCACCGAGTCGAGACAGGCGTGCAGATAGCCCTGCACGTGGTGGACGGGGACGATGACGCTGAAGCGGGGCACGTCAGCTCCTCACCAGGGGGACGGCCGCGGGGGCGGGGACGCGCTCCGCGAGCGGGATCACGGGCGGCAGGGCCTCGGGCGGCTCGCCGAGCAGCACCCGGCGCACCACCCGCTCGGCGGCCCGCCCGTCGTCGAACGGGCAGAACCGCTCCCGGAACGCCGCCCGCAGCGCCGCCGACTCCTCGTCCGCGTACGAGCCGTCGCGGAACACCCGGGCCAGCTCCTGAGGCGTGCGGGTGACCCGGCCCGGCGGGGCGGCCATCAGGTCGAAGCACACGCCCCGCGTCTCCCGGTACACCTCCCAGTCGTCGGCGTGGACCACGATCGGGCGGTCCAGGTTGGCGTAGTCGAACATGATCGACGAGTAGTCCGTGACCAGGGCGTCCGCGGCCAGGCACACGTCCTCCGAGGAGCGGTGCGCGGACACATCGATGACCCGGCCGGTCCGTCCGCCGCCCCCGGGCCCGCCCCGGTCGTAGAAGTAGTGCGCGCGCAGCAGCACCACCACGTCCTCGCCGGCCGCCTCGCAGAACGCCTCCAGGTCGAGCCCCGGCTCGAAGCCGGTGCGGTGGTCGCGGTGCGTCGGCGCGTACAGCACGGCCCGCGCGCCCTCGGGGACGCCCAGCTCGGCACGGACCCGGGCCACGTCGTCGGCGCCGGCCGTCACATACACGTCGTTGCGCGGATAGCCGTACTCCAGATGCTCGTAGGAGCCCGGGAAGGCGCGCTCCCAGACGCGGGTGGAGTGCGGGTTGGAGGAGAGGTTGTAGTCCCAGCGGTCCACCCGCCCGAGCAGCTTGGTGAAGCTGCCGGTGGCGGCGGCGACCACCGGGTACGTCGACTGGTCCACGCCCATCGTCTTCAGCGGGGTGCCGTGCTGGGTCTGCAGGTGCACGCTGCCGGGGCGTTTGACCACGCCTTCCGCGAAGTTGGCGTTGTTGACCAGGTACGTGGCACGGGCGAGCAGCTCCCAGGCGCGCCGGCTGCCGAGGACCGCGTACTCCACGTCGTCGGGCACGGTGTGCGCCTGGTCGGCCTCCACCAGGAACACGCCCCGCAGATGCGGGGCGAGGGCGCGGGCCCTGGCGTGGATCGCGGCCGGGTTGCAGGCGTAGCCCCGGCCCCAGTACGCGCAGTACACGACGAGGTCCGGGTCGAGCGGGCGGCGCAGCTGGAGGCCGTAGTGCAGCCGGGTGCGCAGGCCATGGGGCCGGGGCAGCGCGGCCGCCGCCCGGCCGGCCGCGCGCCGGGTGTCGCGCACGGTGGCGAACGCCTCGTACGACCCTGCCGCCAGCAGCCGGTGCTGCACGCCCAGGCTGCCGCCCGGCGGCCGGTACCCGGCGGGGCGGTGACGGCGGTACAGGGCGCTCGCCCGGTGGAAGAACTCCCGGCGCCCGGACGGCAGCCGCCGGGGGTGCGCGGCGGTCTTCAGCACGGCCGCGAAGAGCTGCTCGAACAGCGGCCCCGACCGCTCGGGCGGCAGGCCCAGCGCGGCGGCCTCCTGAAGCACCCGCTCCGCCTGGTCCAGCAGGTCCGCGTGGTGCGGTCCGGGCAGCCGCAGCCGGTCGCCCTGGCGGCGCGCCCGGTGCCGCACCAGCACCCGGCGGGAGACCGCCACCCGCTCCGCGCGCAGCAGCGCCCGCCCGCACCAGCCGACGTCGGTGAAGTACCCGGGAGGGAAGGCCAGTCCGTGCTCGGTGACGAAGGCGCGGCGCCAGGCGGCGCTCCACGCGGGCAGCCGCACCCCGGTGAGGTGCGGGGCGCGGGCGGGGGCGAAGGCGCCGGACGGGGCGCTCTCCAGCAGCGGCGCCACCGGACGGGTGGTCTCGCCCTCCCACCAGGGGACCCGCTCGTGCTCGCAGGGCAGCACGTCGACCGGGCCGGTCTCCGCCAGCCGCGCTTCCAGGGCCGCCAGCGCGCCCGGCACCAGCACGTCGTCCCCGTCGAGGAAGAGCAGATACGTCCCGGTCGCCGCCCGCACGCCCGCGTTGCGCGCACCCGCCAGTCCCTGTGACGGCGGCGCGTGCACGGGCGCCACCCGCGAGTCCCGCTCGGCGTGCCCGTCGGCCACCCCGGCCGCCGGGGACCCGGCCGCGTCGCAGACCGGGATGAGCTCGAAGTCTCCGAACGACTGGGCGAGGACCGAGTCCAGCGCCTGGCCCAGCCGACCTGCGACCCCATGGGACGGGACGATGATGCTGAAGCGGGGCATTCTGCTCTTTCCGTTGACGAGGGCGTGGCGGCGGCCGCTCAGCGGGCGGGCCGCCGCCCGGGCCGTCCCGCCGGCCGCCGCGCGGGCGGCCGGGCCGGGGCGGGCCGTGACGAGCCGGGGGACACGCGTACTCCCAGTGGGGCCAACGACGGGCGGACGGGGTCGGTGACGGTCAGAAGACCGCCGGCTGCGGCGGCAGCGACACCACGGGGGTCTGCGGCGCGGTGGCGGCCGCCGGCACCGGGCGCCGCCGCTCCGGCGGGACGGACAGCGGCTCCGCGAACTCCCCGAGCAGCACCGTGCGCACCACCCGCTCGGCGGCGCGGCCGTCGTCGTGCGGGCAGAAGCGGTCCCGGAACGCCGCCCGCAGCCGCGTCGCGCGGGGCCCGCACCAGCGGCCCCCGGCGAAGATCTCGATCAGCTCGTCCTCACTGTCCGCGACCGCGCCCGGCGGGAAGGTCCACGGGTCGACGTACAGGCCGCGGGCCGCCGCGTACGCCTCCCGGTCCTCGGCGTGCAGCACGATCGGTCGGTCCAGGCCCGCGTAGTCGCACATCAGCGGGGAGAAATCGGTGACCAGGGCGTCCGAGGCCAGGCAGAGCGCCATCAGGTCGGGGTGGGCGCTCACGTCCACCACCCGGTCGGAGGCGGCCTCCAGCGGCTCGTCGTGCGGCCGCCCGGCGCGGGACAGGATCACGAAGCGGGGGCCGAGCCGGCGCACCACGCGCTCCAGGCCGAGCAGGCGCAGCGGGGTGCGGCGGTAGTCGCGGGGCGCGGGCGCGTACAGGATCGCCACCGCGCCCGCGGGGACGCCCAGGGAGTCCCGCAGCACGGCCACGTCGGCCGCGGTCGCGGTGTGGAACCGGTCGGTGCGCGGCCTGCCGTACTCCAGGGTCGTGTAGCGGCCGGGCAGCACCCGCTCGTAGGTGAGCGTGGAGTGGCGGTCGCCGGTGACGACGTGGTCCCACCGGTCGACGCCCTCCAGCAGCCGGGCGAAGTCGGTGGAGCGGGCCGCCGCCGGCCGGTCCTGGAGGTCGAGCCCCGCGTACGCCAGCGGGGTGCCGGGCGGGGTGTGCACCAGGATCTGCCCCGGGCGCTTGACCAGTCCGGGCACGAGCACGCGGTCGGTCACCACGTACGCGCTGCGGGCGAGCGCGGTGAGATGGGCGGCGGTGCCGGGCACCAGCCGGCGGGTGGCGGTGGGCAGGGTGTGGTGCAGCTCGGGACGGGTCGCCCAGGCGGTGCGGACGTGCGGCGCGTGGTCGCGCACCGCGGACTCCAGGGCGGCCGGGTCGCCGCCGTAGCCGCCGTCGTCCTCGACGGTGAACAGGACGCGGCCGGTGTCCAGCGGGAGCAGCCGCTGCACGCGGTGGTGGGCGCGCAGCAGGACGCGGCGCAGTCCGCGCAGCGACCGGCGGCGGAGCCGGCCCGCGCGGCGGCCCAGGGCCGCGGCCAGCCGCAGGGCGCGGTAGGTGCGGTGCAGCCCGAACCGGACCAGCGCGTGCCGCACCCGGGCGCGGGCGGGGACGGGCGCGCCGGGCGTGCGGTGGCGGCGGTACTGGTCGCGGGCCCGGCGCAGGAAGGCGGCGCGGGAGCCGCGCGGCAGCCGGTCCGGGCGGGTGTACACGGTCAGCAGGTGGTCGACCATGCGGCGGAACAGCACCGGCCGCCAGCGCTCCAGGGCGGGGTGCTCGTCGAGGTGGGCGAAGACCCGGTCGTACTGGCCGAAGACCTCGAAGTGACGCTCGCTGGTGGTGTGCAGGATGCCGCCGGCGCGCCGCTGCCGGTAGTGCACGCAGACCCGGTCGAGGGTGGCGATCGTCCCCGCCGTCATCAGCACCGGGTACGTCCACGGGGTGTCCTCGTAGTAGCCGGGCGGGAAGGTGAACCCGGCGCGCTCGACGAAGTCCCGCCGGTACGCCTTGTTCCAGGCGACCGCGAGCAGGGTGAGCAGCCCCGGCCGGTCGGCGAGGGTGAACGGCGCCGGACCGTGCTCGGTCAGCTGGGCGGCGACCTGGTTGCGCACGGTCTCGCCGGTCCAGTAGGCGCGGGCGTAGTCGTAGACCAGGACGTCCGGGTCGCCGGTCTCCTTCAGCCGGTCGGCGACGGCGAGCAGCGCGTCCGGGGTGAGGGTGTCGTCGCCGTCCAGGAACACCAGGTAGTCGCCGGTCGCGCGGGCCATGCCCGCGTTGCGGGCGGGGCCCAGGCCGGCGTTGGCCGGCAGGTGCACCGGCCGCACCCGCGGGTCGCGGGCCGCGAACTCGTCGATCACCGCTCCGCAGGCGTCCGGCGAGCAGTCGTCCACGGCGATCAGTTCGAGGTCCGGGTACGACTGGGTCAGCACCGACTCCAGGCACTCGCGCAGATACGCCTGGACCTGGTACGCGGGGACAATGACACTGAACCTGGGCAAGGGGCATCCAACGGTCGGCGCGGGCGTTCTGCCCGGCAACGCCCGTTGGCCCGGCTTGGTTACGCCCCCTGCGGCATCCGGGGGAATCGCGTCGCACGAAAGGGCGGACCCCGGCCGGTCCGCCCTTCAACTGTGCCTCTCATGTGCCTACTTGACGGCGCCCGCCATCACGCCGGAGACGAACTGCCGCTGGAACGCGAAGAACACCACCAGCGGCACCACCATCGAGATGAACGCGCCCGGCGCCAGCACGTCGATGTTGTTGCCGAACTGCCGTACCTGCGTCTGCAGCGCGACCGTGATCGGCTGGCTGCCCGAGTCGGTGAAGATCAGCGCGACCAGCATGTCGTTCCACACCCACAGGAACTGGAAGATGCCGAGCGCCGCGATCGCCGGACCGGCCAGCGGCATCACGACCCGGACGAACAGCCGCAGTTCGCCCGCGCCGTCCAGCCGGGCCGCCTCCAGCAGTTCCTTGGGGATCTCCGCGAAGAAGTTCCGCAGCAGGAACACCGCGAACGGCAGGCCGAAGCCGACGTGGAACAGCACCACACCGGTCAGGGAGCCGAAGATGCCCAGCTCGCCGAAGAGTTCGGCGATCGGGATCAGCGCCACCTGCACCGGCACCACCAGCAGCCCCACCACGGCGAGGAACCACCAGTCGCGGCCCGGGAAGTCCATCCACGCGAAGGCGTACCCGGCGAGCGCGCCGATCACCACCACCAGCACGGTCGCCGGCACGGTGATGTACACCGTGTTCAGCAGCGAGCCGGTGATGTCCTCGTTCTCCAGCAGGGTCCGGTAGGCGTCGAAGGTGAGCTGGGACGGCTCGGTGAACACCGTCCACCAGCCGTCCGCCGCCATGTCCTCCGGCGTGCGCAGGCTGGCCAGCAGCAGCCCGATCGTCGGCACCAACCAGAACAGGCCGACGACGATCAGGAAGACGCGGACCGCCCCGCCGCTCACCCACTGGGCGAGCCGGGACCCCAGCGGCCGTTCCGCCCGGACGGGCCCGGCGGGCCGCGCACCCGCCTTCGTGACGCTTCCGGCGTCCGCGCTCATCGCCGCACCTCCCGCCTCAGCCGCCGTACGTTGAACCACATCACCGGGATCACCAGCAGCAGCAGGAGCACCGCGATGGCGCTCGCGACACCCGGCTGGTCCTCGGAGAAGCCCTTGCGGTACAGCTCCAGCGCGAGGACGTTGGCGTCGTCCTGCGACGAGCCCGGCGCGATGATGAACACCAGGTCGAACACCTTCAGCACGTTGATCATCAGAGTGACGGTGACCACCGCGAGGACCGGCGCCAGCAGCGGCACCGTGACCCGCCGGAACACCTGCCACTCGTTGGCGCCGTCCACCCGGGCGGCCTCCAGCAGCTCACGGGGCATGCCCGCCAGCCCGGCCGCGATCAGCACCATCGCGAACCCCGCCCACATCCAGATGTACGAGCCGATCACGGCCGGGGTGACCAGCGACGGGCCGAGCCAGTCCAGCCCGTTGTACGGCTCCTCGAAGTTGCTCGCCGGGAGCCGCAGGTGCGCCCCGTCGGCCTTCGACGAGAAGGAGAACGTGCCGTCGGCGGCGGCCGTGGCCGTCTCCACCACCGTGCCGTCCTTCACCGCCTCGATCCGCATCCCGGCGTAGCCCAGCTCGGAGGAGTCGGCCTGGTTGAGCGTGCCGACGCCCTTGCCGCGGGTGAAGTCCTGCCAGGTGCTGCCGGTGATCCGGTCGTCCTCCGGCTTCGGCGCCGCGGCCGGCTTCGCGTCGTCCGGCATCAGGTCCGGGGCGACGCCCACCAGCGGCAGCGTCACCGTGTCGCCGGCGCTGACGGTCTCCTTGGTGACGAACGCGCCCCCGCCGGCCGGCTCCAGCGGCGACTCGCGGCCCGGGTGCGCCTTCGGGAACGCCGAGGACTGGGCGAAGGTGTCGTGCACCCCCACCCACACCGCGTTCGCCACGCCCTTCTCCGGGGCCTGGTCGTAGACGAGGCGGAAGATGATGCCCGCCGCGAGCATGGAGATGGCCATCGGCATGAAGATGACCAGCTTGAACGCCGTGCCCCAGCGCACCCGTTCGGTGAGCACCGCGAAGATCAGACCGAGCGCGGTCGCGACCGTCGGGGCGAACACCACCCAGATGACGTTGTTCTTCAGCGCGGTGCGGATGCCGTCGTCGGTGAACAGCGCACGGTAGTTGTCGAACCCGGCGAAGGAGTCGCCGGACTGGTCGTAGAAGCTGCGGATGACCGAGTACCCGATCGGGTAGACCACGAGCGCCCCGAGCAGCACCAGGGCGGGCAGCAGGAACAGCGCCGCCACGGTTTTCCGGGTGCCGGTGACGCTCTTGCGCGACCTGGGAGCGGCGGGGGCCGTCTGCGGGGCCCCCGCCGCCGTCTGCGACGTCATCGCCGGATCAGTTCCCGTACGCCGCGGCCGCGTCGGCCTCCAGCTTCGCCTGGGCGCCGGCGACGTCCGTCGGGTTCTTCAGGAAGTCCTGCAGCGCCTTCCACTCGCCCTTGCCGGGCGTGCCGCCGAAGGCCTGCGGGGCCTGGTCGGACATGTCGAAGCGGAAGTCGTCCCCGGCGTCGATCAGCGCCTCGGCGATCTTCCGCTGGACCTCGTTCGGGTACACCGAGGCGGGCACGTTCTTGTTCGGCGAGAGGTAACCGCCGAGCTTCGCCTGGATGCTCGCCGCGTCCGGGGAGGCGAGGAACGTCACCAGGGCCTGGGCCGCCTCGGAGTCCTCCAGGATCACCGCGGCGTCGCCGCCGGACACCACGGGCGGGGTGTCACCGACCGCGGGGAACGGGAACACCTTCGCGTCGGTTCCCACCTCCGCCTCGGTCTCGCCGATGTTGACCTGCACGAAGTCACCCTCGTAGACCATGCCGGCCTTGGGCTGGTCGCCGCCGGTGAAGGTCTGCGTCACGGACGCCGGGAACTCCGTCTGCAGCGCGCCGTCCGGGCCGCCCGCGACGTAGTCCTTCTTGCCCCACACCTCGGCGAGGGTGGTCAGCGCCTCCTTGACGGAGGGGTCGGTCCACTTGATCTCGTGCTTCGCCAGCTGGTCGTACTTCTCGGGGCCCGCCTGCGAGAGGTAGATGTTCTCGAACCAGTCGGTGAGGGTCCAGCCGTCGGCCCCGCCGACGGAGAACGGGGTGACGCCGGAGTCGTAGACCATCTGCGCGGTGTCCAGCAGCTCGTCCCACGTCTTCGGCTCGGACGCGCCGGCGTTCTCGAAGACCTGGGTGTTGTACCAGATCAGCGACTTGTTGGCGGCCTTGTAGTAGACGCCGTACTGCTTGCCGTCGACCTTGCCGATGTCCTGCCAGCCCTGCGAGTAGTTCTTGGCCAGCTCCTTGGTGGCCTCCGGGCCGAGGGGCTTGGCCCAGTTCTTCTCCACGGCCTGCTTGATGGCGCCGGGCTGCGGCAGCATCGCCACGTCCGGCGGGGCGCCGCCCGCGATCTTCGAACCGAGGAAGTTGATGATCGGGTCCTGGGCGGGGACGAAGGTCACCTTGGCGCCGGTGCGCTTCTCGAACTCCGCGAGGACCTTCTTGAAGTTCTCCTGCTCCGTGCCGGTCCACACGGCCGCGACCTCCAGGGTCTGGCCGTCCAGCTTCGGCAGGGTGACGGTGGTTCCGGTGCCGCCGGACCCCTTGCCCTTGTCGTCACCGCCGCCGCCGTCGTCGTCGCCTCCGCAGGCGGTGAGGGAGACCGCCAGCACACCGGCGGCCAGGGCCGCGGCGGCCCTGACGGCCCGTCGGGTGGCGGGAGGCGGCCCGTGGTGCTCGGGCGACCTGCGTATCCGGATGATCCTGCTCGTGCTGTGCATCACTGCCCCGTTCTCGTACTCCGTCGTACCTGGCCGAACGTTCGAGCGCTGTCCCGTGCGGTCTGGTCTACGCCCGGCACGTGGGGGTGGCAAGAGCGCGTCCCGTGTCAACTCCGCGATCGTGATCACCTCGTGATCAGGCGTCACGTCGGACACGCCGGGCGGCGGGGGTGTGGTTCCGGGACGGGGGCCGGCAGGCCCGGGGCGCGTGTGGTGCGGGGCGCTCGCCGCAGGAGGGCGGGGAGCACGGCACCGCGGCCGCGCTCCCCCCTGGAGCGTGGGCGCGGGCGTCCTACAAGAGGGACGGCACCCCGGTCGCCGCGACCTGGCGGGCGGCCCGGTCGAGGGCGCTGGCGAGGAGGGCCAGGTCGGTGGGGCCGTTGCCGAGTTCGCGGACCTGGCGGCGGGCCGGCGGGTCGCCCATGCGGTGCCACTCCAGCGGGACCACGGTCGGCCGCAGCGTCGCCGTGCGCGGGATGCGGCCCGTCACCCGGCCGCCCTGGAACGGCGTCTCCCGCCCGTCCCGGCAGGCCAGCCGGCCGCGCCCCGGCGCCGGGTCGTCCGGGCCGCGTCCCGCGACCGGCGCGTCCAGCGTGACCAGCAGTGACGCCTGCTTCACCGGCTCGGTCTGCGCCGTCCGGGGGCAGGGCGCGGTGGCCGCCACCAGATGCACCCCGAGCCGCTCGCCGTCCCGCGCCACCGCCTCCAGCGCCCGCATCACCGACCCGGCGGCCGGGCGTCCCGGTGAGCCGAGCGCGGGGGAGACCAGCGCGTCGAGGTCGTCCACGACCACCACGAGCCGGGGCAGCGGCGGCGCGGCCCGCGTCTTGCGGCGGTCCGCGCCCGGCCGCAGCCGCACGGTCGCGCTGGGCGGCGTGTCCAGGTCGCCGTTCGACGCCGTGCGCTGGGCGACCATCCGGTCCGCCAGCGCCTGTCCGGTGTGCCACTCGGCGAAGTCCGAGCGGCCCAGCAGTTCCGCGCGCCGCTTCAGCTCGGCGCTCAGCGACTGGGCGAACTCCCGCATCCGCACCGGGTCGTCGGCGCCGAGGTGGGTGGAGACGTGCGGCACGTCCGTGCACACCCGCAGGCCCTCGCCGTGCCCGGCGCCGGTCACCGGGCCGCCTTGCCCGTCGACCAGGACGATGCCCAGCCGGTCGGGGCGCTCGGCCGCGGCCAGCGAGGCGACGACCGCGCGCAGCAGCTCCGTACGGCCGCTGCCGGCGGGGCCCTCGACCAGCAGGTGGGGTCCGTCGGCGGCGAGGTCGGCGGTGACCGGACCGCACGGTCCGGCGCCGAGGACGGCGGTGGCGCGTCCGCCGAGCGCCCGGGTGTCGTCGGCCGCGTCGGCCCAGCGGGCCATCAGCGACGCGGGCGTGGCCCGGGCCAGGCCCAGTTCGTCGAGCAGCCGCGCCGACGGGGGCAGCGGCGCCGACACGCGCGGGTGCGGTCCGGCCGCGGGACCGTCGGGGCGCAGCGGTGCGAGCGCCCGCGCGAACCGCTCGGCCCAGGCCGTGGAGACCGCGTCGACGGTGGCGAGGGTGCCGTGCCCGACGGGTCCCGGCGGGGAGCCGTCGCCGGCCTCGGCCACCCGCAGCAGCCGGAGCGCGGTCGCCACGTCCCCGCTGAGCAGGGCGACCGCCCCGCACCGGCGGAACGCGGGCGCCGCCGCGCAGGCCGCCTCGTAGGTCTCCGTCACCGGGGACGCGGGGGAGGCGGCGGGCGTCTCGGCGAGGCACAGCAGATGGACACCGGCGCGCGGTCCTTCCACGGCGAGCCGTGCCACGGCCTCCCGGACGTCGGCGTCGCCGGGGTCGCCGTCCACCACGACCACGGTGTACGGGCCGGCGCCCGCCGGTGCGCCCGCGTGATCGGCGAGGCGGCGCAGCAGTTCGCCGGCGCGGGCCGCGGCCTGCTCCCGGTCGTGGGCGAGGAGCAGCCGGCAGTCCTGTCCGTGCCCCGGCCGCAGATGCGGCAGCCAGCCCAGCCAGGACCACTCGGCGGTGCGCTCCGCCGCCGGACGGGAGGGGTCCGCGGCGATCAGGACGATCTCCAGCGTGTCGGGGGAGTGCAGCGCGGCGAGCTGGGCGAGCACCGCGCGGGCCAGCCCGGAGAGCCGCTCGCGCGGTCCGGCCAGCCCCAGCGCGCCGGCCTCGCGCAGCCCCACGGTCACCGGGACGACGGGCAGCAGCCCGGAGCCGTCCGGCGCGGGCCGGTCTCCGGTGCCGAGCCGCACCGCCAGCGCCTCGGGGTGGTCCGGCCCGCGCTCCCACAGCCGGGGGCCGGGGCCCAGGGCGGTCAGCAGCAGGGCGGCCGGGTCCGGCCAGGTCTCGGGCCGCGCGGGAGCGGCGGGGCCCGGGACGTGCGCCGGCCGCTCGGCCGGGTCGTCGCAGGGGGCCGCGTCCGCGTCCCGCTCCTGCCGTCCGCCGGTGAGCCGCCGGGCCCAGGCGCCGATCCCGACCCGCTTGCGCGCCCGCGGCGGCTCGGGGACGTCGGTGCCCCGTACGGGGGTGCCCTCGCGGGTGCCCTCGGAGGCGCCGGCGGTCCGGTCGGCGGTGGCGTCGCCGTACCGCCCGTCGCGGGCGTCGCCCGTGGTCCGGCCGGTGGGCCCGGCGGGCGCGGGTCCGGGACGGGCGGTGGGCGCCTCGTCCCGCGTCTGGCCGTGCCCGGGGTCGGCGTGCAGGCCGTGCGCCTGCCCCCGTCCGGCGTGCGTCTCGGCCGCCGGGACGGGCCGCGACACCCGCCGCCCCTGGGGCGCCCGGGGCACGTCCCCGTGGGCCGCGATCCGTACGGTGCGCCGGCCGGGGTCCCCGCCGCCGCGCCGCTCGGCCTCCGGCGGGCCGCTCTGCTCCGGCACGTGCGGGAGGGGGCCCGGCACGGCGCGGGCGGGGGTGCGGGCGTCGGCGGCGGACGCGGCCCGGTCCGCGGAGCCGTAGGCGTGGTGGGTCCGGGCGCGCGGCCTCTCCGGAGTGCCCCGGAGATCATCCGGACCCGGCGTCCCCGGGGCGTCGCGCCCGCTCGCCGTGTCCGCCGCACGCGGCCCCGGCACCCGTACGTGCCCCTCCCCGTCCGGGGTCGTGGCCGTCCGGGCGGGCGGCCCCTCCGCCGGGGTCAGCCGCAGGGCCGACTCGCCGATGCGCAGCAGCGCGCCCGGGGCGAGCCGCACCGGGCGGGAGCCCACGGGGCGGCCGTCCAGCGTGGTGCCGTTGGTGGAGCCGAGGTCGGCGACCGAGACGCGGCCGTCCGCGCCGACCGTCACCGCGCAGTGCAGCCGGGAGACGTCCGGGTCGTCGAGCGGCACGTCGGCGTCGGCGGAGCGGCCTATGCGGATCTCCCCGCCGTGCAGCAGGTGCACCCCGCCCGCGTCGGGCCCGGCGACCACGTGCAGCCGGGCCGGGGTCGTGTCCAGCTCGGGGTGCGGCTCGGGCTCGCCCGGGGCGCCCACCGCCAGCACCGCGCCGTCGATCAGCGGGGGCTCGCCCAGTGTGCAGCGCTGGGCGTCCAGGCGCTGGTCACCGGCGTACAGCACGGGCGCGCCCGACGAGCCGGAGGCGCCGTCGCCGCCGGAGACCGCCGAGGCCAGCGCGGAGGCGACCGCGGCGAGGGCCGTGCCCGCGGGCGCCGTGACCAGCACGTCGCAGCTCACGGCCCGCTCCCGGACGGGTGAGGAGGGGCCCAGCGGGTCTACGACGGTCAGCCGGATCTGCATCGCCGTCAGCGGTCCCTTCTGCGCGGGCGCCCGCGACACGGGGGACGAAGCCGCCCCGCGGTCCCCCTCCGCGGACTTCCCCCACCGCCACACGCGCACGTACGGTCCAGTACTGCCCGCATCCTCGCACCTGTCACCGACAGCGCGCCCGCCTCCGGACATCGAATGATCTTGATTGGTCGGCTCTGCCCGTAAAAATGCCTGACCAATGACGCGCGGACGATCCTTCCGGGCCGACTTGAGATCGGTCACGTCCGGGACGCGGCAACCAACGGACAGAGTCGGGCGTCTTTCCCGCAGACTCCGCGCACACGCGGAATCCGCGCGATCGACGGAACCGCCGAACAGGAACGGGAGCCGGTGCGCGAGACCCGGCACAGGGCGACGCGGAAGTCGGCCGGCCGGTATCCCGCGCGGCGGCACTACAGTGGGTCGGAACATTCCGCAGCAGGGTGGACCACGGTGTACGCCAGCCAGGCAAGCAGCAGGGAGCGCATGACGTGCGGCCGGTAGGGAGCAAGTACCTGCTCGAGGAGCCGCTCGGACGCGGCGCCACGGGCACCGTCTGGCGTGCGCGCCAGCGGGAGACCGCGGGCGCCGAGGCGGCCGTGCCGGGCCAGCCCGGCGAGACCGTGGCGATCAAGGTCCTCAAGGAGGAGCTGGCGGGCGACGCCGACGTCGTGATGCGCTTCCTGCGGGAGCGCTCCGTCCTGCTGCGGCTCACCCACCCCAACATCGTCCGGGTCCGCGACCTGGTGGTCGAGGGCGAGCTGCTGGCGCTGGTCATGGACCTCGTCGAGGGCCCCGACCTGCACCGCCACCTGCGGGAGAACGGCCCCTTCACGCCCGTCGCCGCGGCCCTGCTGACCGCGCAGATCGCCGACGCGCTGGGCGCCAGCCACGCCGACGGCGTGGTGCACCGCGACCTCAAGCCCGCCAACGTCCTGCTCAAGCAGCAGGGCGACGAGCTGCACCCGATGCTCACCGACTTCGGCATCGCGCGCCTCGCCGACTCCCCGGGCCTGACCCGCACCCACGAGTTCGTCGGCACGCCCGCGTACATCGCGCCGGAGTCCGCCGAGGGCCGCCCGCAGACCTCCGCCGTCGACGTCTACGGCGCCGGCATCCTGCTGTACGAGCTGGTCACCGGCCGCCCGCCGTTCTCCGGGACGTCGGCCCTGGAGGTGCTGCACCAGCACCTGAGCGCCGAGCCGCGCCGCCCGTCCACCGTGCCCGACCCGCTGTGGACGGTCATCGAGCGCTGCCTGCGCAAGAACCCCGAGGAGCGGCCCAGCGCCGAGAACCTCGCGCGCGGCCTGCGGGTCGTCGCCGCGGGCATCGGCGTGCACGCGAATTCGGCGCAGATCTCCGCCGCGGAGAACGTCGGCGCGCTCCTCGCCCCCGACCCCGCGCCCGCGCCGGTGCCGGGCGAGCCGTCCGCCCCCGGCGCCTCCGACCCCACGCAGGTGCTGCCGCAGAACCCGAACGGCGCCTACGACCCCCACGCCGCGACCAGCGTCCTGCCGCAGACCGGCCCGCCGCCCGGCGCGGCCGACCCCACAGCCGTGATGCCCCCGGTGCCGCCCGGGCAGCCGGGCCAGGCCGCCGGCGGCCCCGACGACCCGCACCCCTGGCAGAGCCAGCTCCGCGCGGCCCGCGACCGCAACGAGCAGACCCAGGTCCAGTACCTCGACCCCAGCCAGGACCCGCTGCGCCGCCGCCCCCAGCGGCAGGTGGCCCGGCCCCCGCAGCAGCCGCCCCAGCAGCCGCAGCGCCGCCCCCAGCAGCAGCCGCCGCAGCCTGGCCCCGGCTACGGCTACCCGCAGCAGCCCCCGCAGCAGCAGTACGCCCCGCCGCCGGAGCGCCAGCGCCGGCAGCAGCCCCAGCCGCCGCAGCGGTACGCGCCGCCGCCGGAGCCGCAGCGCCCTGCGCGGGAACCGCGCCAGCCCCGGCAGCGCGGCGCCAACCCGATGCGCATCCCCGGCCTGGGCTGTCTCAAGGGGTGCCTGTTCACGCTGCTCATCCTGTTCGTGGCGAGCTGGCTGATTTGGGAGCTGAGCCCGCTCCAGGACTGGATCGGCACCGGCAAGGGCTACTGGGACCAGCTCAGCGACTGGTTCGGCTCGATCACGGGCTGGATCGAGGACCTGGGCGGACCCTCGGACCCGGCGAACTGAGCTCGTCTGCCGCTTTGTCGACATCCGGGGTCCGATTTCCGGGTCTCCGGTGAAGGTCACCTGTCCGGACGCGTAGCTTGGGCGACAACACGCGTCGGTAGGAGCAGTCTTGGCACGGAGAATCGGCAGCCGGTACACCGCCCACCAGATCCTCGGGCGGGGCAGCGCCGGCACGGTGTGGCTGGGCGAGGGCCCCGGGGGGCCCGTCGCCATCAAGCTGCTGCGTGAGGACCTCTCCTCGGACCAGGAGCTCGTCGGCCGCTTCGTGCAGGAGCGGACGGCGCTGCTGGGTCTGGAGCATCCGCACGTGGTGTCCGTACGGGACCTGGTGGTCGACGGCAACGACCTCGCGCTCGTCATGGACCTGGTCCGGGGCACCGACCTGCGCACCCGGCTGGACCGGGAGCGCCGGCTCGCCCCGGAGGCCGCGGCGGCGATCGTCGCCGACGTCGCGGACGGCCTGGCGGCGGCGCACGCGGCGGGGGTCGTGCACCGGGACGTCAAGCCGGAGAACATCCTGCTCGACATGGAGGGCCCGCTCGGCCCCGGCGGCTCGCACCGTGCCCTGCTCACCGACTTCGGCGTGGCGAAACTCATCGACACCCCGCGCCGCACCCGCGCCTCGAAGATCATCGGCACGCCGGACTACCTGGCCCCGGAGATCGTCGAGGGCCTCCCGCCGCGCGCCGCCGTCGACATCTACGCCCTCGCCACGGTCCTCTACGAGCTGCTCGCGGGCTTCACGCCGTTCGGCGGCGGCCACCCGGGCGCGGTGCTGCGCCGGCACGTGACCGAGACGGTCGTCCCGCTGCCCGGCATCCCCGACGAGCTGTGGCAGCTGCTGGTGCAGTGTCTGGCGAAGGCCCCGGCGTCCCGGCTGCGCGCCTCCGAGCTGGCCGCCCGGCTGCGGGAGCTGCTGCCGATGCTGGAGGGGATGCCGCCGCTGGACGTGGACGAGCCGGACACCGACCCGGCCGAGGAGACCGCCGAGGAACTGCCCGGCGCCGCCCCCGCCGCCGGACAGCCGGTACGCCGCCGCGGCGCGGTCCCCTTGGTGCCGGGCGCGAAGCCGTCCGACTCCAACCGCGACACGCACACGTCGATGCGGGTCCCCGCGCCCGACGAGCTGGCGGGCGGAGCCCACGGCACGGCCCGCGCCCCCCGCGCGGCCGGCGCCCCCCGCCCCGGCTCGGCCCGCAACCGCGCGGTCACCCGCCGACGCCGCCTCACGCTGGCGGTGACAGCGGCGGTCCTGGCCGCGGCCGGCGTGGGCACCTGGCTGGCCACCTCGGAAGAAGCCGCACCCCCGCCGACCGACATGGAGAACTCGGCCCCGGCCGTCCCCTGAAGACACGGGGAGGCGACCCCCTGGGGGCGCGGGGAACCGCGCGAACGGGGGTCCGGGGACGGAGCCCCCGAGAACGGTCCTCAGGGGCGCGGGGAACTGCGCGGCCGGGGTCCGGGGGCGGAGCACCCGTAGGCGGGAGGCGGACGGGCGGCCCCCGTCCGGCGTGGCCCACGGCGGGAAGCCGTTACGCTGGAGGGCGTGGCAGTCGTCGACGTATCCGAAGAGCTCAAGTCCCTCTCCTCGACCATGGAGTCGATCGAGGCCGTCCTGGACCTCGACAGGATGAGGGCAGACGTCGCCGTGCTCGAGGAGCAGGCGGCAGCGCCGTCCCTCTGGGACAACCCGGACGAGGCGCAGAAGATCACCAGCAAGCTGTCCCACCTCCAGGCGGAGGTGAGGAAGGCCGAGGCCCTGCGCTCGCGGATCGACGATCTCGCCGTGCTCTTCGAGATGGCCGAGGAGGAGGACGACCCGGACACCCGCGAGGAGGCCGAGTCGGAGCTCGCGTCGGTCCGGAAGGCGCTGGACGAGCTGGAGGTCCGCACCCTCCTCAGCGGCGAGTACGACTCCCGTGAGGCGCTGGTCAACATCCGCGCCGAGGCGGGCGGCGTGGACGCCGCCGACTTCGCCGAGAAGCTGCAGCGCATGTACCTGCGCTGGGCCGAGCAGCGCGGCTACAAGACGGAGCTGATCGAGACCTCGTACGCGGAGGAGGCCGGCATCAAGTCGACCACCTTCTCCGTGCAGGCGCCCTACGCCTACGGCACCCTCTCCGTCGAGCAGGGCACGCACCGCCTGGTGCGCATCTCGCCCTTCGACAACCAGGGCCGCCGCCAGACCTCCTTCGCGGGTGTCGAGGTGCTCCCCGTCGTCGAGCAGTCCGACCACGTCGACATCGACGAGTCCGATCTGCGCATCGACGTCTACCGGTCCTCCGGCCCCGGCGGCCAGGGCGTGAACACCACCGACTCGGCGGTGCGCATCACGCACCTCCCCACCGGCATCGTGGTCTCCTGCCAGAACGAGCGGTCGCAGATCCAGAACAAGGCCACCGCGATGAACGTCCTCCAGGCCAAGCTGCTGGAGCGGCGCCGCCAGGAGGAGCAGGCCAAGATGGACGCCCTCAAGGGCGACGGCGGCAACTCCTGGGGCAACCAGATGCGTTCGTACGTGCTGCACCCGTACCAGATGGTCAAGGACCTGCGCACGGAATTCGAAGTCGGCAACCCGGAGGCCGTGTTCAACGGCGAGATCGACGGTTTCCTCGAGGCCGGAATTCGCTGGCGCAAGCAGCGGGAGAAGTAGGACTCCGCCCGAACGCCGATATGTCGACAAGGCAACTGCCGCTCACCCAGCGGCAGTTGCCTTGTCGTGTCAGGGATTTCCGGGATCTGTGTCACAGTCACAGCTTCCGTGTCGCGCAAAGCGTGCGGAGCCGGACATCGCGCGCGCAACGGCCTTGACGTTCTTTTGGAAAGTCGGAAGGGTGAAGGGCGGCATGCGCAATTCTGGGGCGCATGTGAACCGGGGGGCGTTTCACCACAGTTACCTCCGTTGATCACGGCCCCGGGCGCCGCCTCACTGACGATGAGCTACTGGGGGTAGCAATCACATGACCAAGAAGACGCGGATCCGTGTCGCACGTGTCGCGGCCGGTGCCGTGATAGCGGCCGGCGCCTCGCTGACGGCGGCCGGCGCCGCCTCCGCCCTCGAGATCGGCGTGAGCGCCGAGGCGAACGGCGCGGGCCTCGGCGTCGGCCTGAACGCCGTCGAGGACGACCCGGAGGACCCGGGCGACCCGGGCGACCCCGGTGACCCGGGCGACCCGGGCTGCGACATCGGCACGAACCCGGACTGCCCTGGTGACCCGGGCGACCCTGGTGACCCTGGTGACCCCGGTGACCCGGGCGACCCGGGTGACCCTGGTGACCCTGGTGACCCGGGTGACCCGGGTGACCCCGGTGACCCCGGTGACCCGGGCGACCCTGGTGACCCCGGTGACCCCGGTGACCCGGGCGACCCGGACGACGGCGACGAGACCCCGGGTGACGGCGAAGGCCCGGTCGAGGAGCCTTCCGGGGCCCCCGGCGGCGGCCTCGGCCCCGACGGCGGCGCCTCGCCGCAGGACGAGGGCTCCTCCGCCCTGACCGACACCGGCGAGGAGCCCCCGGCCACCTCGGCCCAGGGCAGCGGCAAGGAGCTGGCCGAGACCGGTGCCGCCGAGACCACCTTCCTGGTGATCGGCGCCGCCACGATGATCGCCGGCGGTGTCGGCTTCCGGGTGCTGCCGCGCCTGATGACCGGCCGTGGCGGTGCGGCCGCCTGACGGTGGCCGCGCGCGCACGCACCGTGCGCACGACATGACACGAGGGCCCGGGGCGCCGCCGCGCTCCGGGCCCTCGCCGTGTCCGTGAACCCCTGTCCGTCCTGGTCAGACGGTCTGATGGGCGAGCAGCGCGACCGCCGCCACCAGCACCGCCAGCAGGGCGATCAGCATCATCGGGTTCAGCCCCGCGAAGAAGTTCTCCTGCTGCATCCGCTCGCGGTTCGCCCGGCACACGGGGCACCGGCCCTCGCTCACGGGCGCGGCGCAGTTCGCGCACACCAGCCGGTCGTACGTCATGCGCTCGCCCTCCTCGCGCCGATTCCTGGGGGTTCAACGCCCACCACCGGGTGAACGTTCCCCCTCCACTGTGCCAGGTTCCCGCCGGGACCGCGCCGGGTCCTCCTCGGCCGGGGCCTCCCGCGGGAGCGCGGCCGTCCCCCGGGCGGGCGGCGCCGGCCGGAACAAAGGGCGCATCTTCTCCACAACCCCCTCCGGTGACTGCGCTCGGCTCTCCGGGTCGCGTAAGGTCACGCTCATCTACCCCCGGCTACCCGTGGTGCATCCGTGATCCGATTCGACAACGTGTCCAAGGTCTACCCCAAGCAGAACCGCCCCGCCCTCCGGGACGTCTCCCTGGAGGTCGAGAAGGGCGAGTTCGTGTTCCTCGTGGGGTCCTCCGGCTCCGGAAAGTCCACCTTCCTGCGGCTGATCCTCCGCGAGGAGCGGGCCAGCCACGGTCAGGTGCACGTCCTGGGCAAGGATCTCGCCCGCGTCTCCAACTGGAAGGTGCCGCAGATCCGGCGGCAGCTGGGAACCGTGTTCCAGGACTTCCGCCTGCTGCCGAACAAGACGGTCGCGGAGAACGTGGCCTTCGCGCAGGAGGTCATCGGCAAGTCGCGCGGCGAGATCCGCAAGTCCGTGCCGCAGGTGCTCGACCTGGTCGGGCTCGGCGGCAAGGAGGACCGCATGCCGGGCGAGCTGTCCGGCGGTGAGCAGCAGCGCGTCGCCATCGCGCGGGCCTTCGTCAACCGGCCCAAGCTGCTCATCTGCGACGAGCCCACCGGCAACCTCGACCCGCAGACCTCCGTCGGCATCATGAAGCTGCTCGACCGCATCAACCGGACGGGCACCACCGTGGTGATGGCGACGCACGACCAGAACATCGTGGACCAGATGCGCAAGCGCGTCATCGAGCTGGAGAAGGGCCGCCTCGTGCGCGACCAGGCACGCGGCGTCTACGGCTACCAGCACTGACGCTCCACGGAAAGGCTTGATCAGACGCCATGCGCGCCCAGTTCGTCCTGTCGGAGATCGGCGTCGGTCTCCGCCGCAACCTGACGATGACCTTCGCGGTCGTCGTGTCCGTCGCCCTGTCGCTCGCCCTGTTCGGCGGGTCGCTCCTGATGAGCGACCAGGTGAGCGCGATGAAGGGCTACTGGTACGACAAGGTCAACGTCTCCATCTTCCTCTGCAACAAGAGCGACGCCGAGTCCGACCCCAACTGCGCCAAGGGCGCGGTGACCGACGACCAGAAGGGCCAGATCAAGGCCGACCTGGAGAAGATGTCGGTCGTCGACACGGTGACGCACGAGTCGCAGGACGAGGCGTACAAGCACTACAAGGAGCAGTTCGGCGACTCGCCGCTGGCCAGCTCCCTCACGCCGGACCAGATGCAGGAGTCGTACCGGGTCAAGCTGAAGGACCCGGAGAAGTACCAGGTCATCGCGACCGCCTTCGACGGGCGGGACGGCGTGCAGTCCGTGCAGGACCAGAAGGGCACCCTGGACAACCTCTTCGGACTGCTGGAGGGCATGAACATCGCCGCCCTCGCGATGATGGCGCTGATGCTGGTCGTCGCCCTGATGCTGATCGTGAACACCGTCCGGGTGTCCGCGTTCAGCCGCCGCCGCGAGACCGGGATCATGCGTCTGGTGGGCGCCTCCGGCTTCTACATCCAGGCGCCGTTCATCATGGAGGCCGCGGTCGCCGGACTCATCGGCGGCGGCCTCGCCTGCGCCTTCCTCATCCTGGCGCGGTACTTCATCATCGACCACGGACTCGCCCTGTCGGAGAAGCTGAGCCTGATCAACTTCATCGGCTGGGACGCCGTTCTGACGAAGCTTCCGCTCATCCTCGCGACCAGTCTGCTGATGCCGGCGTTGGCCGCGTTCTTCGCGTTGCGCAAGTACCTGAAGGTGTGACGCATGCCAACAGGGGCGCGCGGTCAACGGGCCGTGCGCCCCTTTGCGTTGTCCTAGACTCACCGGCATGTCAGGTCGTGACCCGTTCTGTCGGCCCCGCAGCGTCCGCCGCGGCGCCGCCCTGACCCTGGTCTTCGCGAGCGTGCTCGTCGCCGGCGCGGCCACGGGCAGCCTCCCCGGCGCCGGCCGCGGCGCCTCCGCGGACGGCGCCGCGCAGGCCGCGCCCGTCGGCCACCGCACCGAGGTCTTCCGGGCGGCCGAGGAGGCCGCCGCCCACGGCGCCTCCCCGCTGGAGGCCGCGGAGCGCGCGGTCAGCCGCAGCGGCGACCGCTGGGCCGCCGTCTACTCCCCGGACGAGTACGAGAAGTTCGAGGCCGGCCTCGACGGCGCCTACACCGGTGTCGGCCTGTGGGCCCGCGAGCGGGACGGGCGGATCGAGGTGGCCAAGGTCGGCAGCGGCACCCCCGCCGCCGAGGCGGGCATCCGCGCGGGCGACCGGCTGCGCAGCGTCGACGGCGAGAAGGTCGACGGCCGGCCCGTCACCGAGGTCGTCTCCTTACTGCGCGGCGACACGGCGGGCAAGAGCGCCGGCAGCACCGTGCGGCTCGGACTGGAGCGCGGCTCGCGCTCGTGGAGCGAGACCGTCCGCCGCGCCCGGCTCTCCCGGGAGGCGGTCACCGTCCGCTCCCTGCCCTCCGGGGTCACGGTCATCCAGGTCACCGCCTTCACCAAGGGCTCCGGCGAGCAGGTCCGCACCGCCGTGCGCGAGGCGCCGGAGGAGTCCGGCGTCGTGCTCGACCTGCGGAGCAACCCCGGCGGCCTGGTCGCCGAGGCGGTCACCGCGGCCTCCGCCTTCCTCGACGGCGGCCTGGTCGCCACCTACGACGTCGAGGGCGAACAGCGCGCCCTGCACGCCGAGCCCGGCGGCGACACGCACAGACCCCTGGTGGTGCTGGTCGACGCGGGGACGATGAGCGCGGCCGAACTCCTCACCGGCGCCCTCCAGGACCGCGGACGGGCGGTTGTCGTGGGCTCCCGCACCTTCGGCAAGGGCTCGGTGCAGATGCCGACCGAGCTGCCCGACGGCTCCGTCGCCGAACTGACCGTCGGCCACTACCGCACCCCCTCCGGCCGCGACGTCGACGGCCACGGCCTCACCCCCGACCTGGAGGCCGGCGAGCAGGCCCTGGAGCGCGCCGAGACGGTCGTCGGCGGACTCGGCCGGTAGGCCGGTCACGGTAATCGGCTTCCCCGGGAGCCCCTCCGTAGTGCGAAAATGGGCGGCATCATGGCTAAGGAAAAAGGGCGCAAGCTGATCGCGCAGAACAAGAAGGCGCGCCACGACTACCTCATCATCGACACCTACGAGGCGGGCCTGGTGCTCACCGGCACCGAGGTGAAGTCCCTGCGCCAGGGCCGGGCGTCGCTGGTGGACGGCTTCGTCCAGCTCACCGACCACGAGGCGTGGCTGCACAACGTGCACGTCCCGGAGTACAGCCAGGGCACCTGGACCAACCACAGCGCCCGGCGCAAGCGGAAGCTGCTGCTGCACCGCGAGGAGATCGACAAGCTGGAGGCCAAGTCCCAGGAGACCGGCCACACCATCGTGCCGCTCGCCCTGTACTTCAAGGACGGCCGGGCGAAGGTCGAGATCGCGCTGGCCAAGGGCAAGAAGGAGTACGACAAGCGGCAGACGCTGCGCGAGAAGCAGGACCGGCGGGAGGCCGAGCGGGCGATCTCCGCGGTGCGCAGGAAGCAGCGGGCCTGAGGCCGCCGGGACCCCGCGGGAATGGGCTGGCATCGACCCGCGTTGGTCACGTACGATGGCTTCGCACCTCACAGTGGGTGCGGGTCACCTCCTCCGGGAGGGTTTGACAACACAACATGGGGATGATCGGTTTCGACAGCGGCTGTCGAAGCAGGGGAAGCGTGTCGAGGAAGCGGCCATGATCTCGTAAACCACAGGCCGAAAAAAATAATCGCCAATTCCAAGCGATCCCTCTCCCAGGGCGAGCTCGCCCTCGCTGCCTGATCTTCAGGTAGCGAGCAGCGGCTCCCCTACTTAAGGGAGTGTCAGCCCGGGGATGTTCCCGACCCGGATCCTGGCATCAGCTAGGGAACTAAACCTTGATCCCGGTCACGGGGTGAAAAGGGAAACCTCACAGTGACTGGGCCCGTCGGAGACTTGTCGGCGTGATCTCCGGGGCCGAGAAAAGCACAGCCGACTGCACACGGAGAAGCCCTGGTTCCGCACCGTTGGACGCGGGTTCGATTCCCGCCATCTCCACGACCCCATGTGGGCAGAGGCCCCGTCGCGCGAGCGGCGGGGCCTCTGTCATGCGGTCACGTACCGGCCGGGGAAGGCCTGGCGGCCCGGCCGGGCCTCAGCGCCCGCGCGGTGCCGTGCTCGCCCGCTCCGTCAGGCGGGGCGGCAGCAGGGTGGTGCCCGGCACGGCGGCTCCCGAGAGCTTGCGCACCAGCAGACGCACCGCGCGGGCGCCCAGCTCGGCGGCCGGGACGGCCACCGAGGTGACCGGGACGCGGGCCGCCGCGGCGACCGGGGCCGGGCAGACGGCGGTGAGGGACACGTCGCCGGGGACCCGCATCCCCAGCTCCTCGAACGCCGCGATCAGCGGGTCGACGAGCGGCTCGTTGTGCACCACCACCCCGGTCAGCGCGGGCAGGTCGCGCAGCAGCCGCTCCACGACCGCGCGGGCCGCGTCCCGGCCGGTGCCGCACGGCAGCACCGTCGAGGCCAGCCCGTGCCGGTCGGCGGCCGCGGTGAAGCCCTCCACGAGCCGGCGGGCGGACGCGGTCCGCCGGAGGTACACCTCCGGCGGCGAGCCGGCCAGCGCCACCGCGCGGTGCCCGAGCCCCGCCAGATGGTCCACGCACAGCTCCCCGGCCGTCCGGAAGTCCAGGTCCACGCAGGTCAGGCCGTCCGCCTCGGCGGGCACGCCGATCAGCACGGACGGCAAAGGGCACGAACGCAGCAGCGGCAGCCGGGGGTCCTGCCACTGCACGTCCGTCACGATCACGCCGTCCGCCAGCCCCGCCCGGGTCACCCGCCGGATGTCCTCGTCGCCCTCGCCCTGGGTGAGCAGCAGCACGTCGTGGTCCCGGGCGCGGGCGGCGGTGACCACCGACAGCGCGAACCGGGTGACCGCCGGCACGGGGATGCCGGGCCGCATGGGCACGGCCAGGGCGAGCACCTTCGCCCTGCCGCCCGGCCGGGACCGCCCGCCGCCGTCCGCGCGGTAGCCCAGCTCGCGCACCGCGGCCTGCACCCGGCGCCGGGTCGCGTCGGAGATCGGCCGCTTGCCGCTCAGCGCGTACGAGACCGTACTGGGAGAGACGCCGGCGCGCCGGGCCACATCCGTGATCTTCACCATCGGGAGTCCTCGTGGGCACGGTCCGTGGGGGGAGGAAGCGGCCGACGCCCTTGTCGAAGCGCTTCGACGGGTGAAGGTATGTGCGGGACCTGTGTCCGTCAATGGGGTGAACGGTGATCCCTGAAGCGGTCCGACGGCCCGGACACCAGGAGCGCCCCGGCGACCGCGAGGGCGGTGAGCGCCGCCGCCACCGGCACCCCGTACCCGGCGGTGGCCGAAACGCGCTCCACGATCCAGCCGCCGGCCGCGCTGCCGCAGGCGATCCCGCCCAGCAGCCCGGTCACCGCCAGCGTCATGCCCTCGTTCAGCCGCCCCTCGGGGGTGGACCGCTGCACCAGGGTCATCGTGGTGACCATCGTCGGGGCGGTGGCCATCCCCGCCACCAGCAGCGCGCCCGCCAGGACCGGCAGCGAGCCGGTGAGGGCGGCGGCGAGCAGCGGCAGGGTCATCAGCGCGGCCATCGCCGCCAGGCACCAGCCCAGCCGGAAGCGCGCGGACCCGGCCGGACGCACCGCCCCGTACAGCAGGCCCGCCGCGCAGGAACCGGCCGCCTGGAGCGCCAGCACCGCGCCGGCCGCCGTGCGGTGCCCCTGCCCGTCCGCGAACGCGATCGTCACGACCTCCAGGGAGCCGAACACCCCGCCCGTCGCCAGGCAGACCAGCAGCAGCGGCCGTACGCCGGGCGCGTGCAGGGGCGCCCCTCCGGAGGCGCGGCGGACGGCCGGGGGCTCCGTGGAGCGCTGTGCGGCGAACAGCGCGACGCCCGTCAGCAGCAGCACCGCGCCGGCCAGCGTGCCCGCCTCCGGGAAGAGGGCCCCGCACAGCAGGGCCGCGAGCACCGGGCCGAGCATGAAGCACAGCTCGTCGGCGGCCTGCTCGAAGGAGTTCGCGGTGTGCAGGTCGTCGGGTCTGTCCTTCAGCAGGTGCGCCCAGCGGGCCCGGGACATGCCCCCGGTGTTGGGGGTGGTGGCCGTCGCGGCGTAGGCGGCGAACAGGGTCCAGCCGGGGGCGTCGTGGCGCACGCAGAGCACCAGGGCGAGCGAGCCCAGCACGGCGACCAGCGTGGCCGGCAGGGCCACCCGGGCCTGCCCGTACCGGTCCACCAGGCGTGCGGTCCACGGGGCGGCCACCGCCGTGGCCGCGAGCCCGGTCGCGGTGACGGCGCCGGCCAGGGCGTACGACCCGCGGGTCCCGGAGATCATCAGGATCGCGCTCACCCCGAACATGCCCATCGGCAGCCGGGCGAGCAGGTTGCCCGCCGTGAAGGCGCGGGTGCCGGGCAGGGCGAACAGACGGCGGTACGGACCCGGCTCGCGCGGGGCGCGCGGGGCGAAGTCGACGGCCACGAGGGTGTCGGCGGTGACGGTGTACAGGCGGGTGTCCGGCGGGGTCGGCTGAGGCATGGCCTCACCGTCACCCCAGGTCAGGTGGCCGGTCCAACACTTTCTCCGGCCCCATTGACGCACCTGTGTTGTAGGTTCGCGGGATGTCCGCCCCCGCCCACGTCGACCCCCGTCTGCTGCGCGCCTTCGTCACCGTCGCCGAGGAACTGCACTTCACCCGCGCCGCCGCGCGTCTCCACGTCGCCCAGCAGGCGCTCAGCCGGGACGTGCGGCGCCTGGAGCGGGAGCTGGGCTGCGAGCTGTTCGTGCGCAGCACCCGCCAGGTCACGCTCACCGCCGACGGCGAGCGCCTGCTGCCGTACGCCCGCGCGGCGCTCCAGGCGCAGGACGACCTGCTCGCCGCCGCCGGACGGAGCCGCCCGCTGCTCGTGGACCTCAACTCCCCGGGCCTCGAGACCCATCGCGAGGTGCTGCGCCGGGCGCGTGAGCGGGCCCCGGGGCACGAGCTGATGGCCCGCTACGAGAGCGGGCTGACCTGGGCGGCGGGGGAGCTGCTCGCGGGGCGGCTGGACGCGTCGTTCGGCCGGTTCGCGGGGCTCGCGCCGGCGGTGCGGGCCGGGCTGGACCAGCAGCCGGTGCGGTACGAGCCGATGGCGGTGGTGCTGCCCGAGGGCCACGCGCTGGCCGCGCTGCCCGAGGTGCCGCTGGCCGCGCTGGCGGGCGTGACCGTGTACGCCGGGGCGGGCAACGACCGCACGGAGGAGTGGACGGACCTGGCGCGGCGGCTGTTCGAGGGCCGGGGGATCACGCTCGCGCCGCCCGCGCCGCTGACGGTGGGGGAGGAGGAGTTCCAGCGAGTGATGGCGAGGACCGGGCACCCGGTCCTCGCCGTGGTCGGTTTTCCGCCACTCCCCGGAACGGTGTCGCGGCCCCTGGTGGCGCCGGTGCCCCTCTCGCCCGTGTCGCTTGTGTGGCGGAAGGGCATGATGCATCCCGCTCTGACCGAACTGCGCGGTTCGGCGGCCGAGCTCGCCGCCGGGCGGGGCTGGCTGCGGCGCCCCGTGGACTCCTGGCTCCCGGAGGCCGACGCCGCCGTCATGGGAGCGCACCCAATGTCTCGCTGCTGATACAAAAGGTCGCCCCGCAAACACGCGACCTCCGCGTGCGCTACATTCGATGCCCGAGCACGGTGTGATAAACGGGGCGCTCGGAGCGGGTGGGGGCCCGGTCCGCCGACGGGTGCTCGGGTCGTACGCGCGCCGAAGACTCCGTTGGGGGGAAGTGCGAGCGCGTGAAGAAGTGGCGAGAAGACGCCCAACCGGGGCGGCCGCAGTCGGGCGGCACTTCCCGGAGGTCCGTGGAAGGGGACGAGGCCGCCCGTGAGACACGGGTGATGCCCCTGGCGGACCGACCCGTCGGACCCGGCGTGAGAGACGGCGCGGAGAGCCTCCGCGCCGGTTCCGGTTCCCTGGACGAACGCTGGGCGCGTCTTGGCGCGTTCCCGTCCGGGAACGGCGACGACGACCGGACGCAGGTGCTGCCCTCGTCCGGGACCGACGACAGGACCCAGGTCCTGCCCGACGCGTCCGGCCGCACGGTCCCGCCCGCCCGGCCCGGCAGCGAGGACCGTACGCAGGTGCTGCCCGAGGTGGGCGGACGCGCGGAGCCGCCCGCCCGGCCCGGCCCGTCCGGCGGCCCTGTCGGGTCCGGCGGCCGGGACCGCTTCGACGCCTTCGGGAAACCGCCCGCGGGGCGCCGGGTCGCCGACGAGGCCTACGACTCCGAGCGCACCACCGCCCTGCGCGTCCCCCGCCCGGCGGCCCCGGCCGCCGGGACGGCGGACGCCGGCGCCACGGCCCGGGTCCCGGTCGCGGACGCCGCGGTCCCCGGAGACACCGGCACCGCCGTACGCGACCCCTGGCAGGAGGAATCCGGCGGCACCGGTGAGGCCACCCACGACCCGCACGAGGTGACGGTCCAGCTCGACGCCGTGCAGATAGGCGCCGGCGGCGTGCTGAGCCGTACGCCCGGAGCGGGCGCGGCGCCCGAGGCGGCCCCCGTGTTCGTCGACGAGTCGGGCCGCCGCAACCGGCTCTACCGCCGCATCGGCCTGGCCGTCGGCCTCGCCTGCGTGGGCTACGCCGTCGTCATGGTCGCCACCCTGCTGTCCGGCAACTCCGCCGCCCCCTGGATGCCCGTCCCGGGCCAGGAGGACAAGCCGGCCGAGCAGGTGGAGACCACGCCCCGGCCCTCCGCGACCGACCCCGCCCCCAGCTCCGGCGCCGGCCTCGACCCGGGCGCCGTGCCGACCGTCCCGGACGCCGCCGACCTGCCCGGACCCGGCGCCTCCGCGCCCGCGGCGGGCGACACCGGCGGCACCGTGGAGCAGCCCGACGGCGGCACCCCGGCGACCACGCCGACCGGCCGCGCCAGCTCCCAGCCGGGCACCGGCGGCACCGACGCGGGCGGCGGCCCCGCCGCCGAGACGCCCCCGGCCGGCGGAGGCGCCAGCACCCAGCCCTCCACGCCGACGACCGAGGACGACGTCCCGCAGCCCGAGACGTCCGACCCCGTCGGCGACGGCGGCGAGGCCGGCGGCACCGACAGCCTTTCCGCTCCGTCCGCCGGCCGCCCGGTCGCCGCCGAACCCGCCGCGGGCGCGGACTCCGCCCCCATCGCCGCACCGTCCCCGGAGAACGTCCTCTGATGGCATCCCCGTCCCACCGCCGCCGGGCGCCCCGCCCGGACCGGCGCGGCGCACTGCGCCGTCGCGTACCGCTGCGCCTGCTGCTCCCGCTGCTGGTCCTGGTCGCCCTCGCCGCCATGCTGATGCTGCGCGGCTACGTGCACAGCGAGATCCTCGCCGACCACCGGGTGCAGAACCCGGCGCCCACCACCGAGGTGCCGAAGGAGATACTCGAGGGCGGCCCGGTGATAGACGTCCGCACGGGCGAGGCCACCACCCTCAGCGTGCCGGACGGCCGCCTGGTGCTCACCTTCGACGACGGCCCGGACCCCACCTGGACGCCGAGGGTGCTCGACGTGCTGAAGAAGCACGACGCGCACGCCGTCTTCTTCGTCACCGGCACCATGGCCTCCCGCTACCCGGACCTCGTCCAGCGCATGGTCGACGAGGGCCACGAGATCGGCCTGCACACCTTCAACCACCCCGACCTGTCGCTGCAGTCCAGGGAGCGCATCGACTGGGAGCTGTCGCAGAACCAGCTCGCCATCACCGGCGCGGCCGGCATCCGCACCTCGCTGTTCCGTCCGCCGTACTCCTCCTACTCCGCCGCCATGGACAACGAGTCGTGGCCGGTCACCGAGTACATCGGCAGCCGCGGCTACCTCACCGTCGTCAACAACACCGACAGCGAGGACTGGAAGCGGCCCGGCGTCGACGAGATCATCCGCCGCGCCACCCCGGAGAACGGCGAGGGCGCCATCGTCCTCATGCACGACTCCGGCGGCGACCGCAGCCAGACCGTGGCCGCGCTCGACAGGTTCCTGCCCGACCTGAAGGAGAAGGGCTACGAGTTCGACAACCTGACCGAGGCCCTGGACGCGCCCAGCGCGCACAGCGCGGTCACCGGACCCGAGCTCTGGAAGGGCAAGGCCTGGATCTTCCTGGTGCAGGCCTCCGAGAAGATCACCGACGTGCTGGTGGTCGGCCTGGCGATCATCGGCACCCTGGTCATCGCCCGCTTCGTGCTGATGCTGCTGCTGTCCGGCGCCCACGCCCGCCGGGTGCGCGGCAAGAACTTCCGCTGGGGCCCGCCGGTCACCGAGCCGGTCACGGTGCTCGTCCCGGCGTACAACGAGGCCAAGTGCATCGAGAACACCGTCACCTCCCTGATGGCCAGCGACCACCCGATCGAGGTGCTGGTCATCGACGACGGGTCCACCGACGGCACCGCCCGCATCGTCGAGTCGATGGGCCTGCCCAACGTCCGGGTCATCCGCCAGCTCAACGCGGGCAAGCCCGCCGCCCTCAACCGGGGCCTGGCCAACGCCCGGTACGACATCGTCGTGATGATGGACGGCGACACGGTCTTCGAGCCGTCCACCGTCCGTGAACTCGTCCAGCCCTTCGGCGACCCGAAGGTCGGCGCCGTCGCCGGCAACGCGAAGGTCGGCAACAAGGACAGCCTCATCGGCGCCTGGCAGCACATCGAGTACGTGATGGGCTTCAACCTGGACCGCCGGATGTACGACATCCTGCGCTGCATGCCGACCATCCCGGGCGCCGTCGGCGCCTTCCGGAAGTCGGCGCTGGAGCCCATCGGCGGCATGAGCGACGACACGCTCGCCGAGGACACCGACGTCACCATGGCGCTGCACCGCGCGGGCTGGCGCGTGGTCTACGCGGAGAACGCCCGCGCCTGGACCGAGGCCCCGGAGACCGTGCAGCAGCTCTGGTCGCAGCGCTACCGCTGGTCGTACGGCACGATGCAGGCCATCTGGAAGCACCGCCGCGCCCTCGTCGAGAAGGGCCCCTCCGGCCGCTTCGGCCGCGTGGGCCTGCCCTTCGTCTCGCTGTTCATGATCGTGGCCCCGCTGCTGGCCCCGCTGATCGACGTCTTCCTGCTGTACGGCCTGGTCTTCGGACCGACCCAGCAGACCATCCTCGCGTGGCTGGGCGTGCTGGCCATCCAGGCGGTCTGCGCCGCGTACGCGTTCCGCCTGGACAAGGAACGCATGACCCACCTGATCTCGCTGCCGCTGCAGCAGATCCTCTACCGCCAGCTCATGTACGTCGTGCTGCTCCAGTCCTGGATCACCGCGCTCACCGGCGGCCGGCTGCGCTGGCAGAAGCTGCGCCGCACCGGTGTGGTCGGAGCGCCCGTGAACGGGACCGTGCCGAGCGGCCAGGCGTACCACGACGACCGGAGGCCGGTGGCATGACCCACGGACACCCGTCCGGCGCCGGCCCGGTCCCGGGACCGGCCGGCCCGTACCCGACCCCCTACGGCGGACACACGGGCGTGGCCCCGCAGCCGCCGTACCCGTTCCCCCGGCAGCACACCACGGAGCCGGTTCCGGAACCGGCTCCGGAACCCGCCGAGGCGCCGGCCCGCGAGAAGCCGGGCCGGGACCGGTACCTGGACCTGCTGCGCTCCATCGCCCTGGTCCGCGTCGTCGTCTTCCACCTCTTCGGGTGGGCCTGGCTGACGGTGCTGTTCCCGTCGATGGGCGTGATGTTCGCGCTCGCCGGCTCGCTGATGGCCAGGTCGCTGAAGCGGCCCGCGTGGAGCGTGATCCGCGGACGGCTCCGCCGTCTGCTGCCCCCCTTGTGGATCTTCGGCGCCATCGTGCTGACGCTGCTGTTCGTCAGCGGCTGGAACCCGGGCAAGGACCCCGGCCAGGGCGGCGGGCTCTGGGGCCTGGTCAAGCTGTTCAACTACCTGGTCCCGATCGGCGCCCCGCCCTACCCGTTCGAGGCCGCGGACCTCGGGCCGCTGGGCGCCACCTGGGCGACCGACGCGGTGGGGCCGCTGTGGTACCTGCGCGCCTACCTGTGGTTCGTGCTCGCCTCCCCGCTGCTGCTGTGGGCGTTCCGCCGGGCGCCCTGGCCGACGCTGCTCGCCCCGCTCGGCCTGACGGCCGTCGTCGGCACCGGGCTGGTCACCATCCCCGGCGAGACCGGCAACGCGGTCACCGACTTCGCGGTCTACGGCTCCTGCTGGGTGCTGGGCTTCGCCCACCAGGACGGCATGCTCAAGCGGGTCCCGCGCTACATCACCGTGTCCTGCGCCTCCCTGGTGATGGCATTCGGCCTGTGGTGGGCCTCGGGCCACCTCGGCGACTCGGGGTGGAACCTCAACGACATCCCGCTGGCCCAGGCCACCTGGTCGTTCGGGTTCGTGGTGATCCTGCTCCAGTACTCGCCGTCGTGGCGGGAACTGCCGGGACGGCTCGCCGGCTGGGACCGGATGGTGACCCTGTCCAACAACCGGGCGGTCACCATCTACCTCTGGCACAACCTGCTGATCGCGCTCACCTTCCCGCTCGTCGACCTGCTGTACAAGCTCCCGTTCATGCAGAACGAGCGCGGGGTGGAGGCCCTCAACAGCACCTACGAGCTCTGGACGTTCACGTTCATCTGGCCGCTCATCGGCCTGATGGTGCTCGCGACCGGCTGGGTCGAGGACCTCGCGGCGAAGCGCCGCCCGAGGCTCTGGCCGAACGGGAGCAAGAGCTCCCGCCCGCGGGCCGGGGCACGCCGGGGCTGAGCCTCACGGGCGGAGGCGCCGAGGAGCGGAGGGCCGTCGGACGACACGTCCGACGGCCCTCACCCGTTCACCCGCGACGCCGGCGGCTCACCCGGCGGTCATCCGTACCCTCGCGCCGTACGCGTCGCACGCATGACGGTGCGGGCCGCACCGCGCGGCCACGGCAGGCAGGACGCCCTTGACGTCGTCGGGTCGCCGTCCCCGGAGCTGGTCACCGACGCCTGCCTGCACACCGAAGGGCCCGCCTCCCCCCAGGCTCACGGGGCTGGGCGACGGCCGGCTGCGGGCCGGGGGGGGGACAGCGACCCGTACGTCCCCGCACCGTTCGGCGGGGCCGGTGACGATTCCGCCCCGCTCGCTCCGCTCGACACCGGGTCCGGGCGCGGACTGCGGCTCGTGCAGGAGTACGCCGACTCCTGGGGAGGGCGGGCCCTCGGTGACGGTGCGCTGGGGCGGGGAGCGGGGAAGCTGCTCTGGTTCGAGGTGGGCGGCCGTGCCACACTGCCCCTGTTGCTGAAGTGAACGGTGGGCCAGGGGGGGGGGCGCGGGGCGTATGAGCAAGCGGCAGACGCAGAAGATGCTGCGGTTGATGGCGAGCGGGGAGCCGGTGCAGCTCACCAGCCCCATGGCATCCGTGAAGAAACTCGCCCGGCTCGCTTTCGTCGCCCAGCAGTTCGGCTACGAGTACGCCGACGTCCGGCAGGGCGGCGGGGGGAACAACGGCAAGCTCACGATGCTGATCGTGCCCGACCCCAGCCCGCAGGCGCAGGCCCGCGCCGCGCAGAACCGGGCCCAGTACCCGAACGCACACGACGGCGTCTCCCTGCCGCCGCTCGTGCCGGACGCCGTCGAACTGCTCAAGGCGCGCATCAACTTCGACCTCACCGGCAAGAGCGCCGAGAAGCGGATGGGCTACGGCGCCCTCGGCGTCTCCATCGGCAGCGTGATCATCGCCTACCGGCTCGGCGGCACCTCGGACGACTTCGTCATCGCGGCCGTGATCTGGCTGATCCTCATGGTCGTCCTGGGCATCGGGTTCCTCGTCACCCGCAAGCGCAACGCCAAGTTCGCGGCGCGGCTCCGGGCAGCCGGCTTCGTACCGGTGACGGACGAGACGGGCCGGGTGCGCTACCTGCCGCCGGGCGGTCAGACGCCGGGGTACGGCAACCCCTTCGGGAGCGGCCCCTACGGCCCGTACGGGGCGCAGGCCCAGGGCGCCCCGGCCCCGCAGCAGCAGCCCGCCCCGGGCTACGCCCAGCAGCCCCCGGCGTACGGCCGGCCGTTCCCGCAGCAGCAGCCCGGCCCGTACGCCCAGCAGCCGCCCGTCTACGGTCAGCCCGGTCCGTACGGCGTCCCGCCCCAGCAGGCGCCCGGCCCCTACGGGCAGCCCGGCCCCTACGGTGCCCCGCAGCAGCACTGACCCCTCACCGCGTCCCCGGTGACCGGTGACGGATTCCTCTCACCCCGCCCCCGCCCGGGGTGAGAGCAACGTTCCCTGCCGGTCACCGCGTGCCACAGACCGGAAACGCCCCCTCCCTACCTTCGGGACCAGCCCTCGCGGCACCGCCGCGCCCCGGAGAGCAGTGGAGGCCCCATGACAGCCCGCAGCGGCCGTTGGATCCAGCAGTGGGACCCGGAGGACGAGACCTTCTGGAACCACACCGGAGAGCGGATCGCCCGCCGCAATCTCCTCTTCTCCGTCCTGTCCGAGCACATCGGCTTCTCCGTCTGGACCATGTGGTCCGTCCTGGTGCTCTTCATGGGCCCCGAGTACGGGCTGACCCCCGCCGACAAGTTCCTCCTGACCTCGATGGTCACGCTGGTCGGCGCCGTCGTCCGGGTCCCGTACACCTTCGCCGTCGCGGTGTTCGGCGGGCGGAACTGGACGATCGTCTCCGCGGGGCTGCTGCTCGTGCCGACCGTCGCCGCGTTCGCGGTGATGGAGCCGGGCACCTCCTTCTCCACGTTCCTGCTGGTCGGCCTGCTGGCCGGCATCGGCGGCGGCAACTTCGCGTCCTCCATGACCAACATCAACGCCTTCTTCCCGCTGCGGGAGAAGGGCTGGGCGCTCGGCCTGAACGCGGGCGGGGGCAACATCGGCGTCCCCGTCATCCAGCTCGTCGCCCTCGCGATCATCGGCGCGAGCGGGGGACCGCGGGTGCTGCTCGGCCTCTACATCCCGCTGATCGTCCTCGCCGCCCTGCTCGCGGCCCTCTACATGGACAACCTGGCCTCGGTGAGGAACGACACAGGCGCCGCCAAGGACGCCGCGCGCGACCCGCACACCTGGATCATGTCCTTCCTCTACATCGGCACCTTCGGCTCGTTCATCGGCTACAGCTTCGCCTTCGGGCAGGTGCTGCAGAACCAGTTCGACCGCACCCCGCTGGAGGCCGCGTACGTCACCTTCGTCGGGCCGCTGCTGGGCTCGCTGATCCGGCCGGTGGGCGGCCGGCTCGCCGACCGCTACGGCGGCGCGCGCATCACGCTGTGGAACTTCGTCGCCATGGGCGCGGCCACCGCGGTGCTGATCGCCGCCTCGACGGAACAGTCGCTCGCGCTGTTCACCGTCGCTTTCGTGGGGCTGTTCGTGCTGACCGGTCTCGGCAACGGCTCGACGTACAAGATGATCCCCGGCATCTTCCAGGCCAAGGCGCAGGCCCTGGGCCTCCAGGGCGAGGCGGCGGCCGCGTACGGGCGGCGGCTGTCCGGGGCGTCCATGGGCCTGATCGGCGCGGTGGGCGCGCTCGGCGGCGTCGGCATCAACCTCGCCTTCCGCCAGTCCTTCCTCTCCCACGGCTCCGGCACCGGCGCGTTCATGGCGTTCCTCGCCTGCTACGCGGTCTGTTTCGCGGTCACCTGGGCGGTATACCTTCGCCGGCCCGCCGCCCGCCCGGCCGGCGCCACCTCCGCCGCGGAGGAGAAGGCGCAGCTCAGCTACGCCGAGGTGTGACGGCGGGTGACGTAACACTGGTGACATGAAGCCGAACCGAGCCTGTCACGGATCGTTGACAGGCTCGATCGGCATGAAGGTGGAGCCGCACCTTCATGCAGTACGCCGACTCGAGCCGGGACGAGAGTGATGGACGACGAACGAGAGCAGTCACCGGAGCACGGCCCCCTCGCGGGCTTCACCGTGGGCGTGACCGCGGCGCGCCGTGCCGACGAGCTGGGCGCGCTGCTGGAGCGGCGCGGTGCGGCGGTGCTGCACGCCCCGGCCCTGCGGATCGTGCCGCTCTCCGACGACAGCGAACTGCTGACCGCCACCAAGGAGATCATCGGGCGGGCCCCGGACCTCGCGGTCGCCACCACCGCCATCGGGTTCCGCGGCTGGGTGGAGGCCGCCGACGGCTGGGGGCTCGGCGAGGACCTGTTGGAGCGGCTGCGCGAGGTGCGGATCCTGGCGCGCGGGCCCAAGGTGAAGGGCGCGATCCGGGCGGCCGGACTGACCGAGGAGTGGTCGCCGGCCTCGGAGTCGATGGCCGAGGTGCTGGACCGGCTGCTCGAGGAGGGCGTCGACGGGCTGCGCGTCGCCGTCCAGCTGCACGGCGAGCCGCTGCCCGGGTTCGTGGAGGCGCTGCGCGCCGGGGGAGCGGAGGTGGTGGGCGTGCCGGTCTACCGGTGGCTGCCGCCGGAGGACCTCGGGCCGGTGGACCGCCTGGTCGACGCGGTCGTCGCCCGCACCCTGGACGCGGTCACCTTCACCAGCGCGCCCGCCGCCGCCTCGCTGCTGTCCCGCGCCGAGGAGCGGGGCCTGCTCGACGACCTGCTGGCCGCGCTCGGCCACGACGTGCTGCCCGCCTGCGTCGGCCCGGTCACCGCCCTGCCGCTCCAGGCGAAGGGCGTCGGCACCGTGCAGCCCGAACGCTTCCGGCTCGGCCCGCTGGTCCAGCTCCTCTGCCGCGAACTCCCCGCGCGTGCCCGCGCGTTGCCCGTCGCCGGGCACCGGGTGGAGATCCGGGGGCACGCGGTGCTGGTCGACGGCGCGCTGCGGCCCGTACCGCCCGCCGGGATGTCCCTGCTGCGGGCGCTGTCCCGCCGGCCCGGCTGGGTCGTCTCCCGCGCGGAGCTGCTGCGCGCCCTGCCGGGCGAGGGCCGCGACGAACACGCGGTGGAGACCGCGATGGCCCGCCTGCGCACGGCCCTGGGCGCCCCCAAGCTGATCCAGACGGTCGTCAAACGCGGCTACCGCCTGGCCCTCGACCCGGCGGCCGACGCCAAGTACGACGGGGCGGGCTGAGCGCGCTCGTCGACCGGTTCGCCGTCGGTGACCGACGCGATCCCGCCACCTTCCTCGCCACCTTCACCCCACCTCCTCGCAGCGGGTGCGGCGCCCGGCCGGCCGGTCGTCGAAGCCGCCGTGTCCGGGAACGCGCGGACCTCCACCCCGTTCGCCCCCTCCCTGCGGGCGGGCTGGACGGAAAGCACGCGGCGGGAGGGGTTCCGGGGGCGGGGACGGGCGGGCACTGTGGAGACGGAACGGTTTCCCGGTTCGCGCACGGCCCCCCCCACGCGCGCGGGGGCCCACCTAGGCGGTGGCAGGACATGGCACTGGGTACGGTCACGGCGTCCTACGAGCTGAGGTTCGACACCGGGCGGGTCTGCCTGGACCTGCTCGCGACCACTCATCCAGGCGAGCGGCTGGCCTCCGTCGACGCGCTGCGCGCCTGGATCACCGGCGCCGGACTCGTCCCCGAGGGCACCCCGCTCGCCCACGCCGGCCCGTCCTGGCTGACCGCCTTCCGCGAACTGCGCGCGTGCCTGGTCCCGTTGGTGCGCAAGCCCGGCTCCCGCTCCTACGGCCCCGCGCTCGCCCGGGTCAACGAACTCGCCCGCTCCGCACCGCCGGCGCCCCGCGCGGTCCCCGGCGCGGACGGGACGCTGGTGCGCCGGCTCGCCGGCCCGCCCGGCCGCGACGCGCTGCTCGGCGCGGTGGCGCGGGACGCGGTGGACCTGCTCACCGACCCGGCCGCCCGGGCGGGCCTGCGCCAGTGCGAGGGCGACAACTGCCCCATCGTGTACGTCGACACCTCCCGGGGACGGCGGCGCCGCTGGTGCTCCAGCGAGGTGTGCGGCAACCGCGAGCGCGTGGCCCGGCACCGCCGCCGCACCGCGGCCCTCACGCGCGCCTGAGGCCGGCGCCGCCGGTCCGCACCGGAACGTCCCGTCCGCTTCGCGGTGTTCGCGCACCGAGGACGCCGGGCACCGGCCAAGTGACGACCGTCACGCCCCCGTTGGACCCGCGTGGTCGCCCGCCGGCGCCTCCCCGCTCACCGTGTGCCGGAGATGTGGTGAGGAAGCGGGGGGAATGTGCGCGCATGTCCCGGTCGCCGTGACGTCCCCGAGAAAACTGCCGTCTCTCTTTGAACGCCCCACGGCCCCCGTGCGTACCGGTGGGCGAGCGACCGACTGGGGGATCGCCCGGACACCGGAGGTGGGCGTGCGCAAGGATGCGGCCGTGGCCAATGAACGCGGAACGAGGGCCCGACATCGCATGTCCTCACCGCCCTCGGAACCTGACGAGGAGTTGATGCGTGCGCTGTACCGCGAGCACGCGGGACCCCTGTTGGCCTACGTCCTCAGGCTGGTCGCCGGAGACCGGCAGCGCGCCGAGGACGTCGTCCAGGAAACGCTCATCCGTGCCTGGAAGAACGCCGGTCAGCTCAATCGGGCGACCGGTTCGGTACGCCCCTGGCTGGTGACGGTCGCCCGGCGCATCGTCATCGACGGCCACCGCAGCCGGCAGGCCCGGCCGCAGGAGGTCGATCCGTCGCCGCTGGAGGTCATCCCCGCGGAGGACGAGATCGACAAGGCGCTGTGGCTGATGACGCTGTCGGACGCACTCGACGACCTGACCCCGGCGCACCGGGAGGTCCTCGTCGAGACGTACTTCAAGGGGCGTACCGTCAATGAGGCGGCCCAGACACTCGGCATACCGAGCGGCACCGTACGCTCCCGGGTGTTCTACGCCCTGCGGTCGATGAAGCTGGCTCTGGAGGAGCGGGGGGTGACGGCGTGATGAGTGGGTACGGGGGAAACCAGGGATTCGGCACGGGCGGGACGGGTATGTCAGGTGCCATGGAGGGATCACCGGTGCCGAACGAGCACGAGACCGTCGGTGCCTACGCCCTCGGCATCCTCGACGACGCCGAAGCCAGCGCGTTCGAGGCCCATCTGGCGACCTGCGAATGGTGCGCCCAGCAGCTCGACGAACTCGCCGGGATGGAACCGATGCTGGCCGCGCTCGCGGACCTGCCCGACGCCGCCGGATCGCCCGCGATCGGCGAGTCGCTGTCCGCGAAGCCGTCGCCGCGCGTGGTGGAGAGGCTCGTCGACGAGGTGGCCGAGCGCCGGGCGCGCAAGCGCCGCCGCAACTTCTACATGGTGGCCGCGGCCGGCGCGCTGATCGTCAGCGGCCCGTTCGTGGCCGTCGCGGCGAGCGGCGGGGACGGGGGCGGCAGCGGCGGCGGGGGCGGCGCCGGCCGCACCCTCGCGGCCAACCCCGCCAAGGACGCCTTCGACAAGAGCTCCGAGAAGATCACGGCGACCGACCCCGTCACCGGGGTGACCGCCACCGTGGCCCTGGAGGACAAGCTCTGGGGCACCGAGATCGTCACCGAGCTGAAGAACGTCAAGGGCGAACAGAAGTGCTCGCTCATCGCCGTCGGCAAGAACGGCGAGCGCGAGACGGTGAACTCCTGGGCGGTCACCGGCGAGGGCTACGGACTGCCCGACGCCACGACCGACAAGGGCAAGCAGCCGCTGTACGTCCAGGGCGGCGCCGCCTTCGAGCGCAACGAGATCGACCACTTCGAGATCGCGACCTTCGACGGCAAGACGCTCGTGGAGGTCGACGCGTAGCCGCGACAGGCTCCCTTCGCGTACGGTTGACGGCTGCCCAGCACGTCAGAAGGGGGCCCGGTGGCCGCTCAGGCTCAACAGGAAACCGCGGTCGACCCGGTTCACGACTCCGTTCGGGACCGGGAGATCCGTGTGGAACAGGAACACCTGGACCGGGTGTACCGGCGCCTCGAGGAGAAGATCTCCGAGGCCGAGTTCCTCATGCGCGACGCCGCCCGGCGCGGCCAGGTCGGCACGCCCGGCGCCCTCGCCGAACGGGACGCCCAGGTCTTCCGGGCCGGCGTCCACCTCAACCGGCTGCACGGCGAGTACGAGGACTTCGTCTTCGGACGGATCGACCTGCTGACCGGCAAGGACGGCGAGAGGGGCCCCGACGGCGCGTACACCACCGTCGAGCCCGCCGAGGGCGCCGTCCGCCCCGACAACACCGCCGACATCGCCGAGACCCTGCACATCGGCCGCATAGGCGTCCTCGACGAGGACTACGCCCCGCTGGTCATCGACTGGCGGGCGCCCGCCGCGGCCCCCTTCTACCGCTCCACCCCGGTCGACCCCGGCCGGGTCGTGCGGCGCCGGGTGATCCGCTCCCAGGGGCGCCGGGTGCGCAGCGTCGAGGACGACCTGATGCGCCCCGAGCTGACGGCCTCCCTCGACGGCCGCGAGCTGGCCGTGATCGGCGACGGCGCCCTGATGGCCGCGCTCGGCCAGGCCCGTACCCACACGATGCGGGACATCGTGGCGTCCATCCAGGCCGAGCAGGACCTGGTGATCCGCGCCCCCGCCGCCTCCGTGACCTACGTCGAGGGCGGCCCCGGCACCGGCAAGACCGCCGTCGCCCTGCACCGCGCCGCCTACCTGCTCTACCAGAACCGGCGCCGGTACGCGGGCGGCATCCTCATCGTCTCCCCGACCCCGCTGCTGGTCGCCTACACCGAGGGCGTCCTGCCGTCCCTCGGCGAGGAGGGCCAGGTCGCCGTCCGCGCCATCGGCTCCCTCGTGGACGGCGCCGAGGCCACGCTGTACGACTCCCCGGCCGTGGCCCGCGTCAAGGGCTCGTACCGCATGCTCAAGGTGGTGCGGAAGGCCGCGCGCGGCGCCCTGGAGCTGAACGACGCGCCGCAGCGGCTGCGGGTCGTCGCCTTCGGCCGGCGCCTGGAGCTGGAGGCGGAGGAACTGGCGGGCATCCGCCGTACCGCCCTCGGCGGCACCGCCCCGGTCAACCTGCTGCGTCCCCGCGCCCGCAAGCTGCTGCTGGACGCCCTGTGGGAGCGCTCCGGTGCCGGGGCCCGGCACACCGACCCCGAACTCGCCGCCGAGCTGCGCGCCTCCTTCGACGAGGACATCACCTCCGAGGACGACTTCACCGCCTTCCTCGACGCCTGGTGGCCCGAACTGACCCCCGCCGCCGTCCTCGACGCCATGGCCGACGAGCGGCGCCTCGGCCGCTGGGCCCGGCGCGTCCTGAACCCGGGGGAGGTGCGCAGACTGGCGCGCGCCTTCCAGCGGGACGGGCGCTCCGTGCACGACATCGCGCTGCTGGACGAGCTCCAGGCGATCCTGGGCGCCCCCGCCCGGCCCCGCAAGAAGCGCGAGATCGACCCGCTGGACCAGCTCACCGGCCTGGAGGAGCTGATGCCGGTGCGCGAGGAGACCCAGCGCGAGCGGGCCGAGCGGCTCGCCCAGGAGCGCGTCGAGTACGCCCACGTCATCGTCGACGAGGCGCAGGACCTCACCCCGATGCAGTGGCGCATGGTCGGCCGCCGCGGCCGGCACGCCACCTGGACGATCGTCGGCGACCCGGCCCAGTCCTCCTGGTCCGACCCGGACGAGGCCGCCCAGGCCCGTGACGAGGCCCTCGGCGCCCGCCCGCCCGCCTCCCGCCACCGCCCCGCCGGGGGAGGCCCTTCGGGTGCCCCTTCCCGTGGCCGCCGCTTCGAGCTGACCGTGAACTACCGCAACCCGGCCGAGATCGCCGAGCTGGCGGCGAAGGTCCTCGCCCTCGCCATGCCGGGCGCCGAGGCGCCGCGCGCGGTGCGCTCCACGGGCGTCGAGCCGCGCTTCGCCGTGGCCGGGGAGGCGCTGGGCGACACCGTGCGCGCCGAGGCCGCCCGGCTGCTGGAGCGGGTGGACGGCACGGTCGGCGTGGTCGTCGCCATGCGGCGGCGCGAGGAGGCGCGGAGCTGGTTCGACGGGCTCGGCGACCGGGTGGTGGCGCTCGGCAGCCTGGAGGCCAAGGGCCTGGAGTACGACGCGACGGTCGTCGTCTCCCCCGCGGAGATCGCCGACGAGTCCCCGGCCGGCCTGCGGGTGCTGTACGTCGCCCTGACGCGCGCCACGCAGCAGCTCACCGTGGTGTCCGCGGAGCGCGACCAGCCGGACGCCGACGGGGTCCCCGACCTGCTGCGGGACTGAGCGGACGGTCCCGCGGCGATCCCGCGGGACCGGTGGGGCCGGGGATGCGGGAAATATCCCCGGGCGCGGGAATGGCCCCGCGCGATCCGTTTGTTAGCCTGGATGTGGCACCGGCCCGATCCAAGCCCCCGGGCCCAACCTTAGTCGCTTCGAGCGACCACTTGCCGCGAGGCGAGCATGGCGGGTCGGTGTCATGAACGTGTGAGAGGCCCACGTCACGAGATGTGACGTGGGCCTCTTTCGACCCTTCCATGCTTCTCGTATCGTGGAATAGGTTTTCCGACTGATGGCACGGCGCGGTGAACAAAACGTTCGCAATCCGAGGCGGCTACCACGTACCCAGCGGTAGGTGCGACGATCGGACGGCACGATTCGCGACACGGTTGAAAAGCAGAGGAAGTCGGCCATGGCAACGGCGCCCAGCGTCTCCTACTCGATGACCATCCGGCTGGAGGTGCCCGCGGGAGGAACTGCGGTGTCCCAGCTCACCGGGGCCGTCGAGTCCCACGGAGGCTTGGTGACCGGCCTCGACGTGACGGCGTCGGGCCACGAGAGGCTCCGGATCGACGTCACGATCGCGGCCGCGTCCACCGCCCACGCCGACGAGATCGTCGAGCAGCTCCGCGCCATCGAGGGCGTCACCCTCGGCAAGGTCTCCGACCGCACGTTCCTGATGCACCTCGGCGGCAAGATCGAGATGGCGTCGAAGCACCCCATCCGCACCCGTGACGACCTGTCCATGGTCTACACGCCCGGTGTGGCCCGGGTCTGCATGGCGATCGCCGAGAACCCCGAGGACGCCCGCCGCCTCACCATCAAGCGCAACTCCGTTGCGGTCGTGACGGACGGCTCCGCCGTGCTGGGCCTGGGCAACATCGGCCCGAAGGCCGCGCTGCCGGTGATGGAGGGCAAGGCCGCCCTGTTCAAGCGGTTCGCCGGCATCGACGCCTGGCCGCTGTGCCTGGACACCCAGGACACCGACGCGATCGTGGAGATCGTCAAGGCGATCGCCCCCGGCTTCGCCGGCATCAACCTCGAGGACATCTCCGCGCCCCGCTGCTTCGAGATCGAGGCCCGGCTGCGCGAGGCCCTCGACATCCCCGTCTTCCACGACGACCAGCACGGCACCGCGATCGTGGTGCTCGCCGCCCTGACCAACGCCCTGCGGGTCACCGGCAAGTCCATCGAGAGCATCCGGGTCGTCATGTCCGGCGCCGGCGCGGCCGGCACCGCCATCCTCAAGCTGCTGCTCGCCGCCGGCGTGAAGAACGCCGTGGTGGCCGACATCCACGGCGTGGTGCACGCCGGCCGCGAGGACCTGGTCGGCGCCGCCCCCGGCTCCGCCCTGTGCTGGATCGCCGACCACACCAACCCGGAGAACCTCACCGGCACGCTGAAGGAGGCCGTGCACGGCGCGGACGTCTTCATCGGCGTCTCCGCCCCCAACGTGCTCGGCGCCGAGGACGTCTCCGCGATGGCCGAGGGCGCGATCGTGTTCGCGCTCGCGAACCCCGACCCCGAGGTGGACCCGGCGATCGCCCGTCAGACGGCGGCCGTCGTGGCCACCGGCCGCTCCGACTTCCCCAACCAGATCAACAACGTGCTGGTGTTCCCGGGCGTCTTCCGCGGCCTGCTGGACGCCCAGTCCCGCACCGTCAACACCGAGATGATGCTGGCCGCGGCCCAGGCCCTGGCCGACGTGGTCACCGAGGACGAGCTGAACCCGAACTACATCATCCCCAGCGTCTTCAACGAGAAGGTCGCGGGCGCGGTGGCCGACGCCGTCCGGGACGCCGCGAAGGCCGCCGGCGCGTGACACCCGCGACGGTCCGGGCGTTGTGAGGATCACCACGGGCGGTTTGAACCGGCGCGTCGCGGAACCCGTACTCCCGGCCGCCCCCTAGGGTGGCGGCCGGACCCGGGCTCCGGCCGCCTGCTGTCCGCTGCCGGAAGCGGACGGAGCGTCACCGTGCGGAGGCCGTGACGCTCTTCGTGTGACTCCCTCGGGTGTTCTCACGACTCCTGCGGGTGCCGGATTGGCATTACCGCCGCAGGTAGAGGCAGGATGCGTCCCTGGGCGCGAGGGTCCGACGAAGGACCCGGGTCCGGGGACTCACCGAGGAACCTGGCAGCATCGGCTTTCGCCGTGCCCGACATGCGGCTCCGCCGCGTGGCACGCCTCAACGGCAAGAAGAACACGGGAGTAACAACATGAACCGCAGTGAGCTGGTGGCCGCGCTGGCCGACCGCGCCGAGGTGACCCGCAAGGACGCCGACGCCGTGCTGGCCGCGTTCGCCGACGTCGTCGGCGACATCGTCTCCAAGGGCGACGAGAAGGTCACCATCCCCGGCTTCCTGACCTTCGAGCGCACCCACCGCGCTGCGCGCACCGCGCGCAACCCGCAGACCGGTGAGCCGATCCAGATCCCCGCCGGGTACAGCGTGAAGGTCTCGGCGGGCTCGAAGCTCAAGGAAGCGGCCAAGGGCAAGTAAGGCGCCCGCGCGCCCGCGCGCTGCGACGCCGTCCGGCTGAGCGGTCCTGAGCGGGCGCGGGTCCGTCGTGGCTCGTCGCGCCCGCGCGGTGGCAGCCGCGCGGCAGGTGCGGCCCGCGCCCCTTCGAGGGGCGCCGCAGTGAACGCCGATGGGGCGGTCACCCTTTCCGGGTGACCGCCCCATCGGCGTTCGTGGCCGTGGTCAGCCGAGGGCCTTGCCCGGCAGTTCCACCTTGGCGCCGAGCGCGGAGAGCTTCTCCATGAAGTTCTCGTAGCCGCGGTTGATCAGGCCGATGCCGTGGACGCGGGACGTGCCCTGGGCGGCGAGGGCCGCGATCAGGTACGAGAAGCCGCCGCGCAGGTCGGGGATGACGAGGTCCGCGCCCTGGAGCTTCGTCGGGCCCGAGACGACCGCCGAGTGCAGGAAGTTGCGCTGGCCGAAGCGGCAGTCGGAACCGCCCAGGCACTCGCGGTAGAGCTGGATGTGGGCGCCCATCTGGTTCAGCGCGGACGTGAAGCCCAGACGGGACTCGTAGACCGTCTCGTGGATGATGGACAGGCCCGTGGCCTGCGTCAGCGCCACCACCAGCGGCTGCTGCCAGTCGGTCTGGAAGCCGGGGTGCACGTCCGTCTCCAGCGCGATGGACTTCAACTGCCCGCCGGGGTGCCAGAAACGGATGCCCTCGTCGTCGATCTCGAAGGCGCCGCCGACCTTCCGGTAGGTGTTGAGGAACGTCATCATCGAGCGCTGCTGGGCGCCGTGGACGTAGATGTCGCCCTCGGTGGCGAGCGCCGCGGACGCCCAGGAGGCGGCCTCCAGGCGGTCCGGCAGGGCGCGGTGGGTGTAGCCGCCGAGCCGGTCCACACCGGTGATGCGGATCGTCCGGTCGGTGTCCATCGCGATGATGGCGCCCATCTTCTGCAGGACGCAGATCAGGTCCTCGATCTCCGGCTCCACCGCCGCGTTGGACAGCTCGGTGACGCCCTCCGCGAGGACCGCCGTGAGCAGCACCTGCTCGGTGGCGCCGACGGACGGGTACGGCAGCCGGATCTTGGTGCCGCGCAGCCGCTGCGGGGCCTCCAGGTACTGGCCGTCCGCCCGCTTCTCGATCGTCGCGCCGAACTGCCGCAGCACGTCGAAGTGGAAGTCGATGGGGCGTCCGCCGATGTCGCAGCCGCCGAGGCCCGGGATGAACGCGTGCCCGAGCCGGTGCAGCAACGGCCCGCAGAACAGGATCGGGATCCGCGAGGAACCGGCGTGGGCATCGATGTCAGCGACGTTGGCGCTCTCCACGTACGTGGGGTCGAGCACCAGCTCGCCGGGTTCCTCGCCCGGACGGACCGTCACGCCGTGCAGCTGCAGCAGACCCCGGACGACCCGGACGTCACGGATGTCCGGAACGTTGCGCAGTCGGCTCGGTGCGCTGCCCAGCAGCGCGGCGACCATGGCCTTCGGTACGAGGTTCTTCGCACCGCGGACCCGGATCTCGCCCTCCAGCGGGGTTCCGCCGTGGACAAGCAGTACGTCGTCGACGTCGTTGACGGTCATGGATCTCGCGTTCCGTGGAGTGGGGCAGGGGCCAGAAGGGAAAGGGTAGTCGCCCTCCGCCCCCCTTCCGCATGCCTGAGGAGGCCCCGGGGACGTCATGGGTCTGTCACAACACGAACCGTTCGACGGCGGACACGCGGGGTCACCGGGAACCGTCGCGCGCCGGGCGCGCCCCCGGCCCGCCCGTCCGCACCTCCTCGCCCCGGCCGGACGACGCCCGACCAGGAAGGTCTCGCGCGCGGCGGCCGTGTTCACTCCGTCACCCGGATTGCCTCCCCGCGCGACGGGAAGATGCGGGATCATGTCTGGCATGACCGAGGTGTCCTCGCTCACAGGGCGGCTGCTCGTGGCCACTCCCGCTCTGGCGGACCCGAATTTCGACCGTGCGGTGGTGCTCCTCCTCGACCACGACGAGGAGGGCTCCCTCGGTGTCGTCCTCAACCGGCCGACCCCGGTGGACGTGGGCGACATCCTGGAGGGCTGGGCGGACCTGGCCGGCGAACCCGGCGTGGTGTTCCAGGGCGGCCCGGTGTCGCTGGACTCCGCCCTCGGCGTGGCCGTCGTCCCGGGCGGGGCGGCGGGGGAGGACCCGCCGCTGGGCTGGCGCCGGGTGCACGGCGCGATCGGCCTGGTCGACCTGGAGGCCCCGCCGGAGCTGCTCGCCTCCGTCCTCGGCTCGCTGCGGATCTTCGCCGGGTACGCGGGCTGGGGCCCCGGCCAGCTGGAGGACGAGCTGGCCGACGGCGCCTGGTACGTGGTCGAGTCGGAGCCGGGTGACGTGTCCTGTCCGTCGCCCGAGCGGCTCTGGCGCGAGGTGCTGCGCCGGCAGCGCAGCGAACTGGCGATGGTCGCCACGTATCCGGACGACCCTTCGCTCAACTGAGCCGGGCGGCCTTCAGTACCCTTGGCGGTTATGAGCACTCTTGAGCCCGAGCGCGGGACTGGTACGGGGACCCTCGTCGAGCCGACGCCGCAGACCTCCCACGGCGACGGTGACCACGAGCGCTTCGCCCACTACGTCCAGAAGGACAAGATCATGGCGAGCGCCCTCGACGGCACTCCCGTCGTGGCGCTGTGCGGCAAGGTGTGGGTGCCCGGCCGCGACCCGAAGAAGTACCCGGTGTGCCCCATGTGCAAGGAGATCTACGAGTCCATGGGTGACGGCGGCGACGACAAGGGCAAGGGCGACAAGTAGTCCCCCTCCCCCGCTGACGCCGGTCCGAGTCCTCCCAGGCCCCCGGGGTGCGCTTTGCGTGCCCGCGGGGGCCTTTGTGCTGCTTGCCCGTTGCGCAGGGCGCGTCGGCCGGTCACAGAGTGGTGGAGACCCCTTGTGGCGTGGCTCACCCAGTCCTTAGCCTCCGGTGTGTTGTGCACAGCGAAACCGCTATTGCGTATGCTGCAACGCGCTCGGAGGAACACTCCATGAAGCTGTCCGTTCGCATGGTCGCCGTCGCGGCCGTCCTCGCCACCGCCGCCTGCGCCCCCCAGACCTCGGGCACGTCCTCCTCCGACAAGGACGAGAAGACCGGCACCCTGCGCGTCTGGCTCTTCCAGGAGGTCAACAACGAACCCAAGGAACAGGTCGTCGACTCTGTCCTCGCCGCGTTCGAGAAGGAGCACGAGGGCGCCGAGGTCACCGTCGAGTACATCCCCGTCGAGACCCGTGCCCAGCGCATCAAGGCCGCCTTCAACGACCCCGCGTCCGCCCCCGACCTCATCGAGTACGGCAACACCGACACCGCCGGCTATGTGAAGGACGGCGGACTCGCCGACGTCACCGAGGACTTCGGCGCCTGGGACGAGGCCAAGGACACCGACCCCACCGCCCGCCAGTCCGTCACCGTCGGCGGAAAGGTCTACGGCGTCCCCTACTTCGTCGGCGTCCGCGCGCTCTACTACCGCACCGACGTCTTCGAGGAACTCGGCCTGGACGTCCCGAGGACCCAGGCCGAGCTGATCTCCACCGCCAAGGAGATCCGCGCCGCCCGCCCCGACCTGTACGGCCTCGCCGTCGGCGGCGCCTACACCTACGGCGCGATGCCCTTCCTCTGGGCCCACGGCGGCGAACTGGCCACCGGCAAGGGAGGGTCGTACGCCTCCGCCGTCGACAGCGCCGCCGCGCGCAAGGGCATCGAGGCGTACACCTCGCTGTTCGGCGACGACAACTGCCCGGCCGCCAAGTGCGCCGGGATGACCGGCAACGACACCATCACCGCCTTCGCCGCGGGCAAGGCGGCCATGGCGATCGGCGGCGACTTCAGCCACGCCGCCGTGGAGGCCGGCGAGGTCAAGGGCGAGTACGCCGTCGTCCCGCTGCCGGGCGTGGAGGCCGGGTCGATCGCGCCCGCGTTCGCGGGCGGCAACAACCTGGGCGTGCTGAAGTCCACCACGCACCGCACCCTCGCCGTCGACCTGATGAAGCGGCTCGCGTCCAAGGAGGCGCAGGGCGAGCTGTTCGACGCGATGGGCTTCCTGCCGACCTTCTCCGACGTCCGGCAGCAGGTGGCCGCGAAGGAGGCCTTCGTGAAGCCGTTCGTCGCGACGCTGGCCGCCGGCACCAAGTTCGTGCCGGCGTCGCCGGCGTGGGCGCAGATCGACGCGGGACAGGTGCTGCCGACGATGTTCCAGGAGATCGTGTCCGGCAAGAAGGACGTGGCGACCGCGTCCGCCGACGCGGCGAAGAAGATGAACGACGCGTTCGGGTCGGCCGGATGACCGTGTCCACGGGCCCGGGGGTTCTGGAGCGTCGGCGGGCTCCGGTGCGCGGGGGCTCCCCGCGCAGTTCCCCGCGCCCCCGAGCGGGGCGTCCGGGCACCCCCTGGCTGTATCTCGCCCCGGCTCTCGTGGTCCTCGGCGGGCTGCTCGCCTACCCGATCTACCAGCTCGGGCTCATCTCGGTCTTCCACTACACCCAGGCGCAGGTCAGCGGCGGGGAGCCGACCACCTTCGAGGGGTTCGGGAACTACGCCGAGCTGTTCGGGGACGCGCAGTTCTGGGAGGTGCTGCTGGCCACCGTGCTGTTCGCGGCGGCCTGCGTCGTCTCCACGCTGGCCGTGGGGTGCGCGCTCGCCGTGCTGCTCACGCGGGTGCGGGCGGTGCCGCGGCTGGCGCTGATGCTGGCCGCGCTGGGCGCCTGGGCCACTCCGGCGATCACCGGGTCCACGGTGTGGCTGTTCCTCTTCGACGCCGACTTCGGCCCGGTCAACCGGGTGCTGGGGCTCGGCGACCACTCCTGGACGTACGGGCGGTTCAGCGCGTTCTTCCTGGTGCTGCTCGAAGTGGTGTGGTGCTCCTTCCCGTTCGTGATGGTCACCGTCTACGCCGGCATCCGCGCGGTGCCCGCCGAGGTGCTGGAGGCGGCCGCGCTGGACGGGGCCTCCTCGTGGCGGATCTGGCGGTCGGTGCTCGCGCCGATGCTCCGCCCGATCCTGGTCGTCGTCACCATCCAGTCGGTCATCTGGGACTTCAAGGTCTTCACGCAGATCTACGTCATGACGGGCGGCGGGGGCATCGCGGGACAGAACCTGGTGCTCAACGTCTACGCCTACCAGAAGGCGTTCGCGTCCTCGCAGTACAGCCTGGGCGCCGCGATCGGCGTGGTGATGCTGCTGATCCTGCTCGCCGTGACGCTGGTGTACCTGCGGCTGCTGCGCCGCCAGGGGGAGGAACTGTGAGCCTCGTGAGCCGGGACGGGGAACCCCGGGTGAATCTTCCGCGCCGGTTCGCCCGGCGCCCGGGCCGGACGGCGGCCGAGGCGGCCGCCCTGGTGATCGCCGCCGTGGTGGCCCTCCCGCTGTACTGGATGGTGCTCAGCGCCTTCAAGCCGGCCGGGGAGATCGAGTCGAGCGAGCCGCGGCCGTGGACGCTCGCGCCGACGCTGGACTCGTTCCGGCGGGTGTTCGGGCAGCAGGATTTCGGCCGTTACTTCCTCAACAGCGTCGTCGTCGCGGTCGCCGTGGTGATCGCTTCCGCGCTCATCGCGTTTCTCGCCGCGACCGCCGTGACGCGATTCCGGTTCCGTTTGCGGACCACCCTGCTGATCATGTTCCTGGTGGCCCAGATGGTGCCCGTGGAGGCGCTGACGATCCCCCTGTTCTTCGTGATGCGGGATCTCGGTCAGCTGAACACGCTGTGGTCGCTGATCCTGCCGCACATCGCCTTCTCGCTGCCCTTCGCGATCTGGATGCTCAGGGGATTCGTGAAGGGCGTTCCGGAGGCGCTGGAGGAGGCCGCGTACATCGACGGCGCGAGCCGTGCGCGCTTCCTCTGGCAGATCCTTTTCCCGCTCGTCCTGCCGGGCCTCGTGGCCACCAGTGTGTTCTCGTTCATCTCCGCCTGGAACGACTTCCTGTTCGCCAAGTCGTTCATCATCAGCGACATCTCCCAGTCGACCCTGCCGATGGCGCTGCTGGTGTTCTACAAACCCGACGACCCCGACTGGGGCGGGGTCATGGCGGCGTCCACCGTGATGACGATTCCGGTGCTGGTCTTCTTCGTACTCGTACAGCGGCGTCTGGTTTCCGGACTGGGCGGCGCGGTAAAGGACTGACGTGATGCCGACTTCACTGATTCCGGCCCCCCGGGGCGTCGTCGCCGGCGACGGGGAGACGCGCCTGACGGAGCGTTCCGGGCTGTACGCCGGCGCCGGGACGGAGGGCGTGGGGCGGTGGCTCGGGGCCGTGCTGCGGGCCGCCACCGGACTGCCCTGGCGCGAGGCGAGGGAGCCCACGGAGGCCGGCGACGGCATCCGTCTCGCCCTCGCCCCGGACCTCGGCCCCGAGGCGTACCGGCTCGTCAGCGACCGTACGGGCGTCCTCGTCGAGGGCGGTGACGCGGCCGGCGTCCTGCACGGCGCGCAGACGCTGCGGCAGCTCCTCGGCCCCGACGCGTTCCGCAGGGCGCCCGTGCGCCGCGGCCGGGCGTGGACGGTGCCGCACGCGACCGTCGAGGACGCGCCCCGTTTCCGCTGGCGCGGGCTGATGCTCGACGTGGCACGCCACTTCATGCCCAAGGAAGGAGTCCTCCGTTATCTCGACCTGATGTCCGCGCACAAACTCAACGTCCTCCACCTGCACCTGACGGACGACCAGGGCTGGCGCGTCGAGATCAAGCGGTATCCGCGGCTCACCGAGATCGGATCCTGGCGCGCCCGCACGAAAATCGGCCACCGCGCCTCGCCGCTCTGGGACGACCGGCCGCACGGCGGCCACTACACCCAGGACGACCTCCGCGAGATCGTCGCCCACGCCGCCGAACGGCATATCAGCGTCGTTCCCGAGATCGACGTCCCCGGGCACTCGCAGGCCGCCATCGCCGCGTATCCGGAACTCGGGAACTCCGACGTCGTCGACACCTCCTCGCTGACCGTCTGGGACACCTGGGGCATCAATCCGAACGTCCTCAGCCCCACCGAGGACACCCTGCGCTTCTACGAAGGGGTGCTGGAGGAAGTCCTGGAGCTGTTTCCCGCCGACGCCGGGCCGTTCTCGTCGTTCGTGCACATCGGCGGCGACGAATGCGTCAAGGACCAGTGGCGGGCGTCGAGGACCGCGCAGCGGCAGATCGCGTCGCTCGGGCTCGCGGACGAGGAGGCTCTGCAGTCCTGGTTCATCGGCCACTTCGACGGCTGGCTGGCCGAACGCGGGCGGCGCCTCATCGGCTGGGACGAGATCCTCCAGGGCGGTCTCGCGCCGGGCGCCGCGGTGTCGTCCTGGCGCGGCTGTGCGGGCGGGGTCGCCGCGGCCCGCGCCGGGCACGACGTGGTGATGTGCCCCGAGCAGCAGGTGTACCTGGACCACCGCCAGGACGCGGGCCCCGACGAGCCGGTGCCGATCGGGTACGTGCGCACCCTGGAGGACGTCTACCGCTTCGAACCGGTCCCGGCGGAGCTGACGCCCGAGGAGCGGGCGCGGGTGCTGGGCACGCAGGCCAACGTGTGGACCGAGGTGATGGAGGACCAGGGGCGCGTGGACTACCAGACGTTCCCCCGGCTCGTCGCGCTGTGCGAGGTCGCCTGGAGCGAGCTCCCGGCCCCCGCCGACCGGGACTTCGCCGGCTTCGAGCGGCGGATGACCGAGCACTACCGGCGCCTCGACGCCCTCGGCGTCGCCTACCGCCCGCCCGCCGGCCCCCGCCCGTGGCAGCGCCGCCCGGGCGTCCTCGGCCGCCCGCTCGACGGGCCGCCGCCCGTCGTGTAGGCACGCTTCCGAGTCGTCCCCCGCGGTGCTCCTGTGCCCCGGGGGACGACCCGTGCCCCGCGCGTTCGCTGCGGGCCGAACAGGCCGAACAGGTCGGGCCATGACGGAGCAAGAGCTTCCGAAGCCTGTGATTCCGCGGCGCCGCGGCGATTCGGGGAAGGAATCGGCCGGGACCGTGCCCAGCCGGGCGAATGCCTCCTAGCGGACCCCCGTCTTCGGCGCCTGCCAAGATGTGCCAGAGTTGCCACGTCCGCCCTGTCAGCACGTACCGTACGGCGCACGGGCGGGACCAGGTGGGGCAGCGGGAAGGGGCAGCCTGTTTTGAGCACGCACGCACCGCAGGCGGCGCAGGCCGTGACGCTGCCCACGACGCTGGACGAGGCCGTGGCGGCGCTCACCGCCATGCCCGCCGCCGTGCCCGTCGCGGGCGGCACCGACCTGATGGCCGCCGTCAACTCCGGGCAGCTCAGGCCCGCCGCGCTGGTCGGCCTCGGCAAGATCAACGAGATCCGCGGCTGGCAGTACCTGGACGGACACGCGCTGCTCGGCGCCGGACTCACCCACGCGCGCATGGGGCGCCCCGACTTCGCCGCCCTCATCCCGGCGCTCGCCGCCGCCGCGCGGGCCGCCGGACCCCCGCACATCCGCAACGCCGGCACCCTCGGCGGCAACATCGCCTCCGCCGCCCCCACCGGGGACGCGCTGCCCGTGCTGGCCGCCCTGGAGGCGACGCTGATCGTCGCGAGCCCGGGCGGCGCCCGCCGCGACGTCCCGGTGTCCCATCTGCTGGCCGGCATGGACGCGCTGCGCCCCGGCGAGCTCATCGGCTACGTGCGCGTACCGCTGCTGCACGCCCCCCAGGTCTTCCTGAAGGCGACCGGCCGCACCGGACCCGGCCGCGCGGTCGCCTCCGTCGCCCTCGTGCTGGACCCCGCCCGGCGCGGGGTGCGCTGCGCGGTGGGCGCCATCGCGCCGATGCCGCTGCGGCCCCTGGAGGCCGAGCAGTGGGTCGCGCAGCTCATCGACTGGGACAACAACCGGGCGATCGTGCCCGAGGCGCTCAGCGCGTTTGGGGAGTACGTCGCCGCGGCCTGCATCCCCGACGCCGCGCCCGGCGAGGACGGCACCGTCCCGCCGCTGCCACCCGCGGTACTGCACCTGCGGCGCACCGTCGCCGCGCTGGCCCGACGAGCACTGGGGAGGGCGTTGTCGTGACCGACGACCAGCACGGACAGGGCGGCACGCCTCCGGGCGGCAGCCGCTGGGACCCCCTGCCGCAGGGCGACTACGACGACGGCGCCACGGCCTTCGTGAACTTCCCGGAGGGCGGCATCGACGCCCTGCTGGACTCCATGGAGAGCCCGCTGGCCGCGCCCGGCCACGGCTACGTGCCGCCGCAGATCACCGTCACGCCCGCCACCACCGCGGGCACCGACCCGGCGGCCACCGGCACCTGGGCGGCGCCCGGCGCCCCCGCCGACGGGGCCCGGTGGAACGACCCGGGGTCCGCGCAGGCCGACGCGGTGGCGGGGGACCGGTTCGGCTACGACCCCGGCGCGAGCGGACAGTGGGCCTACGACCCGAACGCGGCGGGCCCGCACCACGCGCAGGCCCAGGACCAGGACCCCGCGGGGCGGCACCGGGCGCCCGGACACGCGCCGGGCCAGGACGTCACCGGGCAGTGGTCGATCCCCGTGGCGGGCGGCGACCTGCCGGACGAGTCCGGAGAGTTCACCGCGTCCTCCTTGGTCGAGCAGTGGGGCGGCGCCCCTCCGGCGACCCTCCCGGGCGGCGCCGCGGCCCCCTGGGCCGAGTCCCAGTCCATCGGCACGCCGTGGGGACCGGGCGTACCGGGCGTGCCGCAGGGCCACGAGCAGCAGGACAGCCCGCAGGGGCCGCAGGGCGGTGAGCGAGCCCCTCAGGGTGGCGAGCACGGGTCCGAGGGCGGCGAGCGGGCCCCTCAGAGCGGCGAGCCCGGGCCGGAGGGCGGTGCCCACGGGCCGCAGCCCGGCGTTCACGAGCCCCAGTCCGGCGTTCACGGGCCGCAGCCCGGCGTGCACGAACCCCAGCCTGGCGCGCACGAGCCCCAGTCCGGCGTTCACGAGCCCCAGTCCGGCGTTCACGGGCCGCAGCCCGGCGTGCACGAACCCCAGTCCGGCGTTCACGAGCCCCAGTCCGGCGTTCACGAACCCCAGTCCGGCGCGCACGAGCCCCAGTCCGGCGTGCACGGGCCGCAGTCCGGTTCGCAGGAGCCGCGGGACGGCGAGCTCGGGCCGCAGGGCGAGGCCCACGGGCCGCAGGTCGATGCTCACGGCCCGCAGGGCGGCGCGCACGGATCGCAGCCCGGCCCGCACGGGCCGCAGGGCGGTGGGCACGGTCCCGAGGCCGGTGAGCAGGCGCCGCAGCCCGGTGCCGACGGACAGCGGTCCGGCTCGTACGGCACCGAGGGCGGTGACCACGACCTCGCGCACGAACCGCAGGACGCCTCCGCCACCCGGCCGCACGGCGGTGCTCCCGAGCACGGCCGGCAGCCGGACGGTGACCAGCCCCCGCATCCGGGCGCGCCCGGCGCCTCCCCGGAGCAGTCGCCGCACGCCCGGCACGGTGACCACGCCCACGGCCGGCCGCAGGCGGGCCCCGCTGCCGAGGGCGCCCCGGCGCACGAGGCCCCGCACGCGTCCCGGCCGCTGCCCGCCGAGGCGTACCCGGAGCACCCCCGGCCGTCCGGGGCCGAGCAGCCGTGGCAGTCCGGTGCCGGTGAGGCCGGGGCCGCCGAGGGCCGCGAGCACCCGCAGGCCCCCCAGGGCGCCGAGGAGCCCGCGCCCGGGGCGTCCGCGAACGACGGCGGCCCCGAGGACGCCCGGACCGCTTCCCGGCCGTCCGAGGGGCCCTCGGAGTCCTCCGCCGGCGACGGCGCTTCCGCCGACCCGCACACCGCCCCCGAGGCGGACGGTCCGGGCGAAACGGACGCCCCCGCCGCGGACCTCGTCGTGGCTCCCCACGACGACCACCCCCTCGCCTCCTACGTGCTCCGCGTCAACGGCACCGACCGGCCCGTCACCGACGCCTGGATCGGCGAGTCGCTGCTCTACGTGCTGCGCGAGCGGCTCGGTCTGGCCGGCGCCAAGGACGGCTGCTCGCAGGGCGAGTGCGGCGCGTGCAACGTGCAGGTGGACGGCCGGCTCGTCGCGTCCTGCCTGGTCCCCGCCGTCACCGCGGCCGGCAGCGAGGTCCGCACCGTCGAGGGACTGGCCCAGGACGGCCGCCCCTCGGACGTGCAGCGCGCCCTCGCCCGGTGCGGAGCCGTGCAGTGCGGCTTCTGCGTGCCCGGCATGGCGATGACCGTGCACGACCTGCTGGAGGGCAACCCGGCCCCGACCGAGCTGGAGACCCGCCAGGCCCTGTGCGGCAACCTGTGCCGCTGCTCCGGCTACCGGGGCGTGGTGACCGCCGTGCAGGAGGTCGTCGCCGAACGCGAGGCGAAGGCCGAGGCCGCGGCGGACGACGGCGACGGCACCCCGCGCATCCCGCACCAGGCGGGCCCCGGCGCCGGCGGGGTCGGCCCCTCGGCGTTCGGCGTCGCACCGCAGGACCAGCCCCACGGCCAGGACGGAGGCCAGGCGTGAGCAACGAAGCAGCCACCGTGCAGACCGCCGAGGCGGCCCCCGAGGAGGAGGCCGTCCCGCGCGGACTCGGCGTCTCCCTCCCGGCCGCCGACGCGCGCGCCAAGACCGAGGGAACCTTCCCGTACGCCGCCGACCTGTGGGCCGAGGGCCTGCTGTGGGCCGCCGTGCTGCGCTCGCCGCACCCGCACGCGCGCATCAAGTCGATCGACACCACGCACGCGCGCGAGATGCCCGGCGTCCGCGCGGTCGTCACCCACGAGGACGTCCCCGGCGCCTCGGTGCTCGGCCGGGGCACGGCCGACCGCCCGGTCTTCGCCTCCGAGGTCGTACGCCACCACGGCGAGCCGCTGGCCGCCGTCGCCGCCGACCACCCGGACACCGCGCGGATGGCCGCCGCCGCGGTCATCGTCGAGTACGAGGTGCTCGACCCGGTGACCGACCCCGAGCAGGCCTTCGAGGCCGAACCGCTGCACCCCGACGGCAACCTGATCCGGCACATCCCGCTGCGCCACGGCGACGCGGAGGCGGCCGGCGAGGTCGTCGTCGAGGGGCTGTACCGCATCGGGCGCCAGGACCCCGCCCCCATAGGGGCCGAGGCCGGGCTCGCCGTGCCCCGCCCGGACGGCGGGGTCGAGCTGTACCTGGCGTCCACCGACCCGCACGGCGACCGGGACACCGCCGCCGCCGCGTTCGGCCTGCAGCAGGACCAGGTCAAGATCGTCGTCACCGGGGTGCCCGGCGCCACCGCCGACCGCGAGGACCAGAGCTTCCAGCTCCCCCTCGGGCTGCTCGCGCTGAGGACCGGCTGCCCGGTGAAACTCGCCGCCACGCGCGAGGAGTCCTTCCTCGGCCACAGCCACCGCCACCCCACCCTGCTGCGCTACCGCCACCACGCCGACGCCGAGGGCAGACTGGTCAAGGTCGAGGCGCAGATCCTGCTCGACGCGGGCGCCTACGCCGGCACCTCCTCCGACGCCCTGGCCGCCGCCGTCGCCTTCGCCTGCGGCCCGTACGTCGTCCCCAACGCCTTCATCGAGGGCTGGGCGGTGCGCACCAACAACCCGCCCTCCGGCCATGTGCGCGGCGAGGGCGCGATGCAGGTGTGCGCCGCGTACGAGGCGCAGATGGACAAACTGGCCAAGAAGCTCGGCCTGGACCCGGCCGAGGTGCGGCAGCGGAACGTGATGGCCACCGGTGACGTGCTGCCCACCGGCCAGACCGTCACCTGCCCCGCCCCGGTCGCCGAACTGCTCGAAGCCGTACGGGACTTCCCGCTGCCGCCGCTGCCCAAGGACACCCCCGAGGACGAGTGGCTGCTGCCCGGCGGCCCCGAGGGCGCGGGCGAGCCGGGCGCGGTGCGCCGGGGCGTGGGCTACGGCCTGGGCATGGTGCACATGCTGGGCGCGGAGGGCGCCGACGAGGTGTCCACGGCCACCGTGCGCGTCCAGAACGGCGTGGCGACCGTGCTGTGCGCGGCCGTCGAGACCGGGCAGGGCTTCTCCACGCTGGCCCGGCAGATCGTGCAGGAGACCCTCGGCATCGACGAGGTGCACGTGGTGCCCGTCGACACCGACCAGCCCCCGGCCGGGGCGGGCTGCCGCGGCCGCCACACCTGGGTGTCGGGCGGGGCGGTGGAGCGCGCGGCCAAGATGGTCCGCACCCAGCTCCTCCAGCCGCTGGCGCACAAGTTCGGCATGTCCACCGAGCTGCTGCAGATCACCGACGGCAAGATCACCTCGTACGACGGCGTGCTGTCCACGACCGTCACCGAGGCGATGGACGGCAAGGAGCTGTGGGCGACCGCGCAGTGCCGCCCCCACCCCACCGAGCCGCTGGACGGGTCCGGACAGGGCGACGCCTTCGTCAGCATCTCCTTCTGCGCGATCCGCGCGGTGGTCGACGTCGACATCGAGCTGGGCTCGGTACGGGTCGTGGAGCTGGCGGTCGCGCAGGACGTGGGCCGGGTGCTCAACCCGGCGCAGCTCGCCGCGCGCATCGAGGCGGGCGTGACCCAGGGCCTGGGTGCCGCGCTCACCGAGAACCTGCGCACCCCGCGCGGCCTGATCCGCCACCCCGACCTCACCGGGTACGCCCTGCCGACGGCGCTGGACGTGCCCGACATCCGGATCGTGAAGCTCGTGGAGGAGCGGGACGTGGTCGCGCCGTTCGGCGCGAAGGCGGTGAGCGCGGTGCCGGTGGTGGCCTCGCCGGCCGCCATCGCCTCGGCCGTGCGCGCCGCCACCGGCCGGCCGGTGAACCGGCTGCCGATCCGCCCGCAGGCCGCCGTGGTCACCGGGAACTGAGCGGTTCCCCGAGGCGGTCGCCGCGTCCGGGCAACGCGAGCGGCCTCCCGCGCGTCTTGAGGGACGGGGCGCCGGCCGCGCCCCGCGGTCCTGAGGCGTTGTCAGTGGCGCCGCGTAGTCTTCGGAAGCAGTGGGGGACGGCCGCGGGTCCGGCAGGGCGCGGGCCGTCCTGCCCGGGGCGGGACGTTCGCGGGCCCGGGACCGAGCACACGTATCGCGGGGGAATCATGAGCACGACCGACACCGTTGTCGCGAGGGCGATCACACTCATCGAGGACGACCTCGGTCCCCAGGTCACGCACGCCTCGACGCGGCACTGGCTGACCGGAGCCGGACTGCCGTGCGACAGCGGCCTGTTCCGGTTCGCGGAGCCCGCCCGTCCCGGCGGACCGCACACGGTCGCCGACGTGACGGGCGCCGGCGACCGGCTCCCGCCCGCCCTGCGCGACCAGCTCGTCATCGGCGAGTTCATGGCCCCGGCGGGCCTGGGGACGGAGTCGGTGCTGCTCGACGGCGCGACCGGCGAGGTCTCCACGACGTACGTCCACGACCGGCCCGACCTCATGGACTGCCGTCCGCTCGCCCCGTCCCTGCCGACCCTGGTCCGCTTCGCCGCGGCCACGGACGAACTGGCGGGACTGCGCGGTCAGTTCGCCGCCTACGCCGGCCGCTACGGCGCCAAGGCGGTCGCGGAGGCCTCGCGGCAGCTGCTCGCGGTGTTCGAGGAGGGCGCGGACGGCGAGCCGGCGCCGTTCTGGCGGATGGCGGCGCTGATCCGCCCCCTCGCCCTCGTGGCGGGCCCCGGCACGTCCTCCGGGCTGGCCCTGGACCTGCCCCTGCGCCTGCTGGACGAGGAGTTCGGCCGGGGCGGCGTGGTCCGCTTCGAGGAGGTCGACTTCCCCGCGACGCTCACGCACGAGCCGACCCGCCGCTTCCTGCGCGAGACGGGCCTGCCCGAGGACGGCTTCCTGTTCTCCCTGGACACCGACCAGCCGCTGCGCACGCTCACGGAGTACGCGGCCGACGACTGCGGACGGGAGTTCCCGCCGGATCTCCTCCCGGCCCACGCCGACCGCCTGATCCGCGTCGGCCACCTGGTCGACGACCACAGCCTGGTCGTCGACGGGGCGACGGGCGCGGTGCTCAGCTGGAGCGAGGGGGACGCGGCCCTGCGCCCGCTGAACACGGACATCTCCACGCTGGCCTTCACGCTCTGGCTCCTGCACCGGGAGCGCTCCCTCGACGAGGCCTCCGGCCACGCCCTCACCAGCGACGCCTACGACCAGCTCGCCCTGACCATGATCCAGGTCCTCGCCTCCGTCGACCCCACGGGCACGGCCCCGGACACGGACTGGCACTACTGGACGTGCCTCTTCCAGGACGAGGCGGGCGGGGTTCTCTGAGCCGCTCGGGCACGCGGCCGTGCCGGCGGGGCAGCGGTGCCGTGCGGCGCCTCGCCGTCCCCGGAACGCCCCCTCGGGGACGAGGGGGCAGGCGCCCGGGGCCTACGACCAAGGTCCCGGTGCCGATACCGACCCCCGACAGGGGTCAAACAGGGGCGTGGACCTTACCCTGGCGGGCATGACCGCCCCGAACCCCCGCGACACGGGTGCCGCCGAGCCCGCCGTCGCCCCCGCCCCGGCCGTCGTCCCCGACGACACCGTCCTCAGCCGCAGGTACCGGGCGCTGAGCATCGGGGTCGTCTCCGTCGTGCTGCTGATCGCCTTCGAGGCGACGGCGGTGGGCACGGCCATGCCCGTCGCGGCCCGCGAGCTGAACGGCGTCCCGCTGTACGCGTTCGCGTTCTCCGGGTACTTCACCACCAGCCTGTTCGGCATGGTGCTGTCCGGCCAGTGGTCCGACCGGCGCGGCCCGCTCGCGCCGCTGACCTGGGGCATCGCCTCGTTCGCGGCAGGGCTGCTGATCGGCGGCACCGCGAGTGCGATGTGGCTGTTCATCCTGGGCCGCGCGGTGCAGGGCCTCGGCGGCGGCCTGGTGATCGTCGCCCTGTACGTCGTCGTCAGCCGCGCCTATCCGGAGCGGCTGCGCCCGGCGATCATGGCGGCGTTCGCCGCGAGCTGGGTCGTCCCCTCCATCGTCGGCCCGCTCGCCTCCGGCGCGGTGACCGAGCACCTGGGCTGGCGCTGGGTGTTCCTCGGCATACCCGTGATCGTGGTGCTCCCGGTGGCGCTCGCCCTGCCCCGGATACGCCGCCTCGCCGCCGGCCCGGTCGGGGACGCCGAGGCCCCGGCCTCCTTCGACCGCCGCCGCATCCGGCTGGCGTTCGCGATCTCCTTCGGCGCGGGCCTGCTCCAGTACGCCGCCCAGGACCTGCGCTGGCTGTCCCTGCTGCCGGGCGCGCTGGGCGTGGCCCTGCTGGTGCCGGCCGTCCTCGGCCTGCTCCCGCGCGGCACCTCCCGGGCCGCCCGCGGTCTGCCGTCCGTGGTGCTGCTGCGCGGTGTCGCCGCCGGGTCCTTCATCGCGGCGGAGTCCTTCGTCCCGCTGATGCTGGTCACCCAGCGGGGACTCAGCCCCACGCTGGCCGGTTTCTCCCTCGCGGCGGGCGGCGGCACCTGGGCGCTGGGCTCCTGGGTGCAGTCCCGGCCCCGCCTGGAGCAGCACCGGGAGCGGCTGATGACCCTCGGCATGCTGCTGGTCGCGTTCGCCATCGCGGCGGCGCCGAGCGTGCTGATCCACGCCGTGCCGGCCTGGACGCTGGCGGTCGCCTGGGCGTTCGGCTGCTTCGGCATGGGCCTGGTGATCTCCTCCACCAGCGTCCTGCTGCTCCAGCTCTCCGCCCCCGAGGAGACGGGCACCAACTCCGCCGCCCTCCAGATCTCCGACGGCCTCTCCAACGTCCTCCTCCTGGCGATCGGCGGCGCGGCCTTCGCCGCCCTCGGCGGCGGCACCGTCAGCCACGCGGCGACGGAGGCCGCCGGGTCCCACCCGGCCGCCTTCGCCGCGGTGTTCCTGCCGATGGCGGCGGTGGCCCTGGCGGGGGTCTGGGTGGCGACCCGGGTGCGGCCGGTTCCGGACGGACAGACATGACCCCGGCTGGTACCACGCAGTACCGCCGCGTCGTGGCTGGACTGAACGTGCGTTTCACCGATGAAGAGCTCGACGCGCTGCGTGAGCGGGCCGCCGCCGAGGGACGCAGCATGCAGTCCTTCGCGCACGACGCGGTGATGGCGGCCGTGAACGAACGTTCCCGGCTGTTCGACGAGGCGGCCGACCACGTGCTGAAGGCGAGTGCGGAGCTGAACCGGAGGCTCGCCTGATGTACCACCTCGCCCTGCCCGAGCTGTTGAACCGCGCGAAGCGGCTCGGGGAGGAGGCGGTGCGCGACTACGGACTGCCCGGCTCGGCGCTGGCGCGCCCGCGGTCGAGCGTGTTCGGCCAGGACGCCTACCCCGACGTGTGGCAGAAGGCCGCGGCCCTGATGGAGTCCCTCGCGCGCAACCGCGCGCTGGCCGACGGCAACAAGCGTCTCGCCTGGTACGCGACCTGGGTCTTCCTGCACAGGAACGGGCACCCGCTCGACCCGGGATGCGACGTGGACGAGGCCGAGCGATCGGTGCTCGACGTCTGCCAAGGAGGGCTGGACGTGCCCGGGACCGCGTCCCGGTTGCCGCGCTTCGCGCGCCGACTGTGACCTGAGTCCCATCCGCGGCGGCGCCGGTCGCGTACCGGCGTCGACGGCTCCGGGTCATCGGTAGGGTGGCCCGGTCGTCCTACGCAGATGCGCCGACCGAACCACCCCCTCGGAGATCGTGACTACCACCGCCGGCCCCGCCTCGCACCACCTGTCCCCGGCCTTCCCCGGCCGTGCCCCCTGGGGCACCGCCGGCAAGCTGCGCGCCTGGCAGCAGGGGGCGATGGACAAGTACATCCAGGCTCAGCCCCGTGACTTCCTCGCGGTCGCCACGCCCGGCGCCGGAAAGACCACGTTCGCGCTGACGCTGGCGTCCTGGCTGCTGCACCACCACGTCGTGCAGCAGGTGACCGTCGTCGCGCCCACCGAGCACCTGAAGAAGCAGTGGGCGGAGGCCGCCGCCCGCATAGGCATCAAGCTCGACCCGGAGTACAGCGCGGGCCCGCTCGGCAAGGAGTACGACGGCGTCGCCGTCACGTACGCCGGCGTCGGCGTGCGCCCCATGCTGCACCGCAACCGCGTCGAGCAGCGCAAGACCCTGGTGATCCTCGACGAGATCCACCACGCCGGCGACTCCAAGTCGTGGGGCGAGGCGTGCCTGGAGGCGTTCGAACCGGCCACCCGCCGACTCGCGCTCACCGGCACGCCGTTCCGCTCGGACACCAACCCCATCCCGTTCGTGACGTACGAGGAGGGCGACGACGGGATCCGCCGGTCGTCCGCCGACTACACCTACGGGTACGGCTCCGCCCTCGCCGACGGCGTCGTCCGGCCGGTGATCTTCATGTCGTACAGCGGCAACATGCGCTGGCGCACCAAGGCGGGCGACGAGATCGCCGCCCGGCTCGGCGAGCCCATGACCAAGGACGCGATCAGCCAGGCCTGGCGCACCGCCCTCGACCCGCGCGGCGAGTGGATGCCGTCGGTGCTGCGCGCCGCCGACCAGCGGCTCACCGAGGTCAGGAAGGCCATTCCGGACGCCGGCGCCCTGGTCATCGCCTCCGACCAGGAGTCCGCCCGCGCCTACGCCAAGCTGATCCGCGACCTCACCGGCCACAAGGCCACGCTGGTCCTCTCCGACGACGCCGGCGCGTCCAAGCGGATCGACGAGTTCAGTCAGAGCGACGACCGCTGGATGGTCGCCGTCCGCATGGTGTCCGAGGGCGTCGACGTCCCGCGCCTCGCGGTCGGCGTGTACGCCACCACCATCTCCACGCCCCTGTTCTTCGCCCAGGCCGTCGGCCGTTTCGTGCGGTCCCGGCGGCGCGGCGAGACCGCGTCCGTGTTCCTGCCGACCGTGCCGGACCTGCTCGGCTTCGCGGGCGAGATGGAGCGCGAGCGCGACCACGTCCTCGACAAGCCCAAGAAGGGGGGCGAGGAGGACCCGTACGCCGAGTCCGAGAAGGAGATGGACGAGGCGAACAAGCAGCAGGACGAGGACACCGGCGAGCAGGACATGCTGCCCTTCGAGGCGCTGGAGTCCGACGCCGTCTTCGACCGGGTCATGTACAACGGCGCCGAGTTCGGCATGCAGGCCCACCCGGGCAGCGAGGAGGAGCAGGACTACCTCGGCATCCCCGGCCTGCTGGAGCCGGACCAGGTGCAGCTGCTGCTGCAGAAGCGGCAGGCCCGGCAGATCGCGCACAGCAAGAAGAAGCCGGCCGAGGAGGCCGACCTGCTGGAACTGCCCGCCGAGCGGCGTCCCGTGGTCTCCCACAAGGAGATGATGGAGCTGCGCAAGAAGCTCAACTCGCTCGTCGGCGCGTACGTCCACCAGAGCGGCAAGCCGCACGGGGTGATCCACACCGAGCTGCGCCGGGTGTGCGGCGGCCCGCCGTCCGCCGAGGCCACCGCGGGGCAGCTCCGCCAGCGGATCGCCAAGGTGCAGGAGTGGGCCACCCGCATGCGCTGAGAGGCCCGGGGAGTCATCTGTGGACGGTGGGGCGTGCGGGAGCGGTCACCCCGTGTGCGTACCGGGACAAAAGTCACCGGTTTGCTCAACTGATGACCGGATTCTGGACGGAGCCTTCCGCTCAGCGGACCGGCTCGTTACTGTCCCGCTACGCACACGCCCCGTGGCAGCGCCGCCGCGGAGCGCAGCCGTGAAGCGACTGTGCCCGGGACTGGTCCGGGCGCCGGCCGATCGGCGGCCTCTGGAGCGCGTGACCGCCGGGACTCGGTGACGCACATGCAGCGAGGGGGCCGTCGACCTCACCACTGAAGGAGTGGGCGTCGTGACCGCGGAGACCTCTCAGACGCTCGACAGGGGCCTACGGGTCCTGAAGCTGCTCGCCGACACGGACCACGGGCTGACCGTCACCGAGCTTTCCCACAGACTGGGCGTGAACCGGACCGTGGTGTACCGGTTGCTCGCCACGCTGGAGCAGCACGCGTTCGTCCGCCGCGACCTGGGCGGCCGGGCCCGCGTCGGGCTCGGTGTGCTGCGGCTGGGACGGCAGGTGCACCCGCTGGTGCGGGAGGCGGCGATGCCGGCGCTGCGGTCCCTCGCGGAGGACATCGGCGCGACCGCCCACCTGACCCTGGCCGACGGCGCGGAGGCGCTGGCGGTGGCGGTGGTGGAGCCGTCGTGGACCGACTACCACGTGGCGTACCGGGCGGGGTTCCGGCACCCGCTGGACCGCGGGGCTGCGGGCAAGGCGATACTCGCCGCCCGGCAGCGGGCCCTCGGCGACCCCGGCTACACCCTGACCCACGGCGAGCTGGAGACCGGCGCCTGCGGGGCCGCCGCGCCGCTGGTGGGCGTCACGGGCGTCGAGGGCAGCGTGGGCGTCGTGATGCTGGCGGACGTCGTGCCGGAGCGGGTCGGCACGCGCGTGGTGGAGGCGGCCCGGGAGGTCGCCGAGGCCCTGCGCTGACCGGAGGACGCGGGCGGGGGCGGCTCCGCCCGCGTGGACGCCCCGGCCGGGCCTCACCCCCGTCGCGTTAGATTGGCTCCGTGCTCACTCGCCTCACACGTCCCCAAGCCCTGGCCGTCTGCGCCGCCCCGGTCGTCGCGCTGCTGGCCACCGCGGTCCTCGCGCCGCTGCCCTTCTCCGTGGCGCAGCCCGGGACGACGGTCGACGTGCTCGGTGAGGACAAGGGCCGGCAGGTCATCGCCATCTCCGGCGCCGAGGTGCGCAGGACCACCGGCCAGCTGCGGATGACGACCATCGTGGCCACTTCCCCGGACACCCGCGTGAACCTGCCGCAGGTGATCGACAGCTGGTTCCGCAGCGACGAGGCGGTCATGCCCCGCGACGCCGTCTACCCCAGCGGGGACGACGTCCAGGAGATCGAGCAGTTCAACCGGAAGCAGATGAAGGAGTCCCAGGACGAGGCCACCCGGGCCGCGCTGGCGTACCTGGGCCGGGAGAACGAGGGCATCGACGTCACCCTGAAGCTCGCCGACGTCGGCGGCCCGAGCGCCGGACTGCTGTTCTCCCTCGGCATCGTCGACAAGCTGGACGGCGACGGCCGCGGCGGCGACCTCACCGGCGGCCGGGTCGTGGCCGGCACCGGCACCATCGACGCCGAGGGCAGGGTCGGCGCGGTCGGCGGCGTGCCGCTGAAGACGCAGGCCGCCGAGCGGGACGGCGCCACCGTCTTCCTGGTCCCGCGCGACGAGTGCGCGGACGCGCAGGCCGAACTGCCCGAGGGGCTGCGCCTGATCCCGGTCACCACCCTGAAGGGCGCCGTCGACGCGCTGGTCGCCCTGGAGAAGGGCGCCGGCGAGGTCCCGAGCTGCTGACCCGCCGGCCGGTCACCTCTCCTTCACGAGCCCCTCGGCCACCATCCAGTCCAGCGCGACCTGATGGGGGTCCTCCCCGTCGACGTCGACGCGGGCGTTGAGGGTCTGCGCCACGGTGTTGTCCAGCTTCTCCGTGACCGGGGCCAGCACCTCGGCGATCGCCGGCCACTTCTCCAGCGTCTCGCTGTTCACGGTCGGGGCCGCGTTGTAGTGGGGGAAGAACTTCTTGTCGTCCTCCATCACCACCAGGTTCATGGACCTGATCCGCCCGTCGGTGGTGAACACCTCGCCGTAGACGCAGGCGCCCTTGGCGGTCTGCGTGTAGATGATCCCGGTGTCCATCTGCGTGACGCCGCCCGGCGGGACGCTCATCCCGTACGTCTTCTCCATGCCGGGCAGCCCGTCCGCGCGGTTGGCGAACTCGCCCTCCACGCACAGCGTCACCGCGCCCGGGTCGGACTCCGCCAGCTCCGCCACCTCCGACAGGGTGTGCGTGCGGTACCGCTCGTAGTTCGCCTGGTTCATGGCGAGGGCGTACGTGTTGTTCAGCTCCGACGGCTCCAGCCAGGTCACCCCGTTCTCCGCGTCCGCGTCCCGCACCGCCAGCCACTGCTCGCGCGGGTCGGGGATCGGCCTGCTGTTGCCCTGGTACGTGATCCACGCCGTGCCCGTGTACTCGAACCCGGCGTCCGCCTCGCCCTTGACGACCGCCTCCCGCGAGCCGACCGAGCCCTGGATGCCGGTCCGGTCCACCACCTCCGCGCCCGCCGCCTGGAAGGCGATGCCCATGATCGCGCCGAGGATCAGCTGCTCGGTGAACTCCTTCGAGGTGACGGTGAGTTCCGCGCCCTCCAGCGGCCTGCCCCGGCCGACCGTGCCCGGCTCCACGTCGTCGACCATGGGCGACCCGCTGGTCAGCCCGCACCCCGCGACCACCGCCAGCAGCACCACGGCCGACAGCGCCCGCACCCCGCTCACGGCCCGGCCTCCAGCCCGCGCGGCCGCAGCAGCAGCTCCGCCAGCGAGGCCAGCCAGTCCACCAGCAGGGCCAGCGCGACGGTGAGCACCGAACCCACCACGAGGACCGGCATGCGCTGGCTGGTGATCCCGGTGGTGATCAGCACCCCGAGCCCGCCGCCCCCGCCGAAGGTGGCGAGCGTCGCCGTGCCGACGTTCAGCACCAGGGCCGTGCGCACGCCCGCGAGGATCAGCGGCACGGCGAGCGGCAGTTCCACGCGGGTGAGCACGCCCAGCGGGGACATGCCGATGCCGCGCGCCGCCTCCAGCAGCGCGGGGTCGTTGGCCCGCAGCCCGGCGACGGTGTTGGACAGCACCGGCAGCACGGCGTAGGCGATGATGCCGATCAGGGCCGCCTTCCGGCCGATGCCGAGCCAGATCACCAGCAGGGCCAGCAGGCCGATCGCGGGGGTGGCCTGCCCCGCGTTGGCGAACGCCATGACCGCCGGGGCGGCCCGGCCGGCCCGCCCCCGGGTCAGCAGGACGCCCAGCGGGATCGCGATGATCAGCACGAAGAACGTCGAGATCGCGGTCAGCTCGATGTGCTGCCACAGCGCCTTGGTCACCTGCCCGTCCGACAGCGCGTTGCGGGTGAGGGCGTCCAGGTCGGCCTGCGCGAACCACAGCCAGGTCGCCAGCAGCACGGCGATCAGTCCCACTGGCAGGAAGGTCAGCTTCTGCCGGCTCACCCGGGCCGGCGCCACGGCCGGCCGGGACGGGGGAGCGGCCTCCTGCCCGTCCGGTCCGGCGTCCTCCCGCACCTCGGGCCCGTCCTCGGGCCGCCGCGCCTCGGAGGTCCTCACGCCTGCGCCTCCCCGCGGTCGCCCGAGGGGTGCGCGCCCTCCTGCTCGGCGTGCGTCCGCGCGGCCCGCTGCTCCTCCGGGCCGGCCTGCGCCTCCCGCGCCTCCAGCCGGTCCGCCTCCAGGAGTTCGTGCACGGAGTTCATCAGCGTCTCCACGTCCACGACACCCTCGTAGGCGCCGCGCCGCCCGGTGACCGCGACCCGGCCGGTGTTGTCGGTGAGGACCGCCTCCAGCGCGTCCCGCAGGGTCGCGTCCCGGGTCACCGTGTCGTGCACCAGCACGCCCGCGCGGGCCAGCGAGCCCTTGGCGCGCAGGATGTCGCCGCGCCGCAGCCACTTGTAGGGGCGGCCCCGCTTGTCCAGCACCAGCACCTCGTCCGTGCCGCCGGAGCGCAGCCTGGTGAGGATCTCGTCGAGCGGGTCGTCGACGCCCGCCGTGGGGTAGTCGGTGATCGTCACCTCCCCGACCCGGGTGAGGCCGAGCCGCTTCAGCGCCGCGCCCGCGCCGACGAAGCCGGACACGAAGTCGTCGGCGGGGTGGGTGAGGATCGCCTCGGGGGTGTCGAACTGGGCGATGCGGGAGCGTTCGCGCAGCACCGCGATCCGGTCGCCGATCTTGATCGCCTCGTCGAAGTCGTGGGTGACGAAGACGATCGTCTTGTGCAGCTCCCGCTGGAGCCGGATCAGCTCGTCCTGGAGGTGGTCCCGGGTGATCGGGTCGACCGCGCCGAACGGCTCGTCCATCAGCAGCACCGGCGGGTCCGCCGCCAGCGCCCGCGCCACGCCCACGCGCTGCTGCTGGCCGCCGGAGAGCCGGCGCGGATAGCGGTCGCGGAACTCGGCGGGGTCCAGGCCGACCAGGTCCAGCATCTCCTCGACCCGGTCCCGCACCCGCGCGGCCGGCCAGCGCAGCATCTTCGGCACCAGGGCGATGTTCTGCGCCACGGTCATGTGCGGGAACAGCCCGCTCGCCTGGATCGCGTAGCCGATGGTGCGGCGCAGCCTCACCGGGTCCATGCCGGTGACGTCCTCGCCGCCGATGCGGATCCGGCCGCCGGTCGGCTCGATCAGCCGGTTGATCATCTTCAGGGTGGTGGACTTCCCGCACCCGGAGGGGCCGACGAGGACCACCGTCTCGCCCGCCCCGATCTCCATGCTGACGTCGTCGACGGCGGGCCGGTCGCTGCCCGGGTAGCGCTTGGTGAGGCCCTCCAGCTCGATGGTCGCCCCGGCCGACCGGGGTCCGGTCCCGGTCGTCTCAGGCTCGGCCACGGATCCCCCTGGAGACGGTCAGCCGCCCGATCAGGACGTACGCGGCGTCGAACAGCAGGGCCAGGACGACGATCCCGAGGGTGCCGGCGAGCACCTGGTTCAGCGCGTTGCTGCTGCCCAGGGAGGCGATCCCGCGGAAGATCAGGTTGCCGAGGCCCGGTCCGGAGGCGTAGGCGGCGATGGCGGCGATGCCCATGAGCATCTGCGTGGAGACCCGGATGCCGGTGAGGATGGGCGGCCAGGCCAGCGGCAGCTCCACGCGCGCCAGCCGGGCCAGCCGGGACATGCCGATCCCGGTGGCCGCGTCCACCAGGGCGGGGTCCACCCCGCGCAGCCCGACGATCGCGTTGCGCACGACGGGCAGCAGCCCGTACAGGGTCAGCGCGATCACGGTCGGCGCCACGCCGAGCCCCACGACCGGGACGAGCAGGCCGATCATGGCCAGCGCGGGGACGGTCAGCAGGGTCGCGGTGACGGTGGTGGCGAGGTTGCCCGCCCACGCGCTGCGGTAGGTGAGGATCCCGATCAGCACGCCGAGGGCGGTGGCCGCCACCATGCACTGGAAGACGACGCTGGCGTGCTGGTAGGCGTCGACGAGCAGTTGCTGATGCCGGCTCTCCAGGTACTCCCAGAAGTTCACATCCGCTCACCCCAGCTCGGCCAGGTCCGGTCACTCGCCGAGCGCGGCCTGCTCCACCAGCGGGATGATCCGCAGCGGAACGGGGTTCTCCATGACGATCGCCGTGGACGCCCGGACGATGCCATCAAAACCGACGACGCGGTCGATCACCCGCTGGAGATCGGCGTTCGAGCGGGCCACCAGCCGGCACAGCATGTCTCCCGTGCCGGTGGTGGTGTGCAGCTCCAGCACCTCGGGCACGGTCGCCAAGTGGGCGCGGACATCGGCTCCTTGACCCTGCCTGATCTGCAGGGTGGCGAACGCGGTGACCGGGTAGCCGAGGGCCGCGGGATCCACCTGGGGGCCGAACCCGCGGATGACTCCGTTCGACTGAAGGCGGTCCAGGCGGGCCTGCACGGTCCCGCGCGCCACCCCCAGCCGGCGGGACATCTCCAGCACCCCGATCCGCGGCTCGCGCGCCAGCAGCAGGATGATCCGCCCGTCCAGACGATCGATCGCCATCTCGCTCTCCCCAATGGTCATCCTGTACAGAAAGTCCGCCGTCACGGGCATACGGCTGGGCATGTTGCCCAGTGAACGGGCGAACTATTGCGCACCTTGCAGGGCTGTTCCACCCTGCCCCTATGACGCAGACCACACACACCGCTCCCGACACCGCACGGCAGGCAGACCCCTTCCCGGTCAAGGGAATGGACGCGGTCGTCTTCGCCGTGGGCAACGCCAAGCAGGCGGCGCACTACTACTCCACCGCCTTCGGCATGCAGCTCGTCGCCTACTCCGGACCGGAGAACGGCAGCCGCGAGACCGCCTCCTACGTGCTGGAGAGCGGCTCGGCCCGCTTCGTCCTCACCTCGGTGATCAAGCGGTCCACCGAGTGGGGCGCCTTCCTCGAGGACCACGTGGCCGCGCACGGCGACGGTGTGATCGACCTCGCCATCGAGGTGCCGGACGCCCGCGCCGCGTACGCCTACGCGATCGAGCACGGCGCCACCTCCGTCGCCGAGCCGTACGAGCTGAAGGACGAGCACGGCACCGTCGTGCTGGCCGCCGTCGCCACCTACGGCAAGACCCGGCACACCCTGGTCGAGCGCGGCGGCTACGACGGCCCCTACCTGCCCGGCTACGTCGCCGCCGAGCCGATCGTCGAGCCGCCGGCCAAGCGCTCCTTCCAGGCCATCGACCACTGCGTCGGCAACGTCGAGCTCGGCCGGATGAACGAGTGGGTCGAGTTCTACAACAAGGTCATGGGCTTCACGAACATGAAGGAGTTCGTGGGCGACGACATCGCGACCGAGTACAGCGCGCTGATGTCGAAGGTGGTGGCCGACGGCACGCTCAAGGTCAAGTTCCCGATCAACGAGCCCGCCATCGCCAAGAAGAAGTCCCAGATCGACGAGTACCTGGAGTTCTACGGCGGCGCCGGCGTCCAGCACATCGCGCTGAACACCAACGACATCGTGCACACGGTCCGCCAGATGCGGGCCGCCGGCGTGCGGTTCCTGGACACCCCGGACTCGTACTACGACACCCTCGGCGAGTGGGCGGGCGAGACCCGGGTGCCGGTGGAGACGCTGCGCGAGCTGAAGATCCTCGTCGACCGTGACGAGGACGGCTACCTGCTGCAGATCTTCACCAAGCCGGTCCAGGACCGCCCGACCGTCTTCTTCGAACTCATCGAGCGCCACGGCTCGATGGGCTTCGGCAAGGGCAACTTCAAGGCGTTGTTCGAGGCGATCGAGCGCGAGCAGGCCAAGCGCGGCAACCTTTGACATCCTCGCCGCCCTGAAGGACGGCGATTCCCGCCTGCCGCGCCGTTGAGGGCTGCGGCTTCGGGTGGGTTCCCGCTTCGCTGCGCGGTGCCGGGACGAGTCCCGGTCTTACCTGCGCTCCACAGGCGGACACGGCCAGTCCGGCCGCCTTGGCGACGTTGACCGCCGCGTTGATGTCCCGGTCCAGGACGGCCCCGCACGCCCCGCATGTCCACACACGGACGTGCAGCGGCTTGGGGCCGTCCTTCACGCCGCCCACGGAGCACACCTGGGAGGTCCGCGGCGCGTGCGGCGGCGGGAACCGGGGGTGCGGCCGGCCTGGCGGGGTTCACACCGATGGCCCCGGGTGCGACGCTGTGATCGTGAGCCGTATCGAAGCGCGACGCGATGAAGACACGGTGGCGGCCGGACCTCTCGTCGACCGGCTGCTCGGCGGCCTGCCCGCGGAGGCCGTCCTCACCGACCCGGACGTCACGGCCTCCTACGCCCACGACATGGCGAGCTTCTGCCCGGCCGGCAGCCCCGCGGCGGTGGTGCTGCCCCGCACGGTCGAGCAGGTCCAGCACGTCATGCGCACCGCCACCGAGCTCCGGGTCCCGGTCGTGCCGCAGGGCGCCCGCACCGGCCTGTCCGGCGCCGCCAACGCCACCGACGGCTGCGTCGTGCTCTCGCTGACCAGGATGGACCGCATCCTGGAGATCGACCCGGTCGACCGGATCGCGGTCGTCGAGCCGGGCGTCGTCAACGCCACGCTCTCCCGCGCGGTCGCCGAGCACGGCCTCGCCTACCCGCCGGACCCCTCCAGCTGGGAGATGTGCACGATCGGCGGCAACATCGGCACCGCCTCGGGCGGCCTGTGCTGCGTCAAGTACGGCGTGACCGCCGAGTACGTCCTCGGCCTGGACGTCGTCCTCGCCGACGGCCGGCTGCTGACCACCGGCCGCCGTACCGTCAAGGGCGTCGCCGGCTACGACCTCACCCGGCTGTTCGTCGGCTCCGAGGGGTCCCTCGGCATCGTCGTCCGCGCGGTCCTCGCGCTGCGGCCCAAGCCGCCGGAGCAACTGGTGCTGGCCGCCGAGTTCGCCTCCGGGGCCGCCGCGAGCGACGCGGTCTGCCGCATCATGGCGGGCGGCCACGTCCCGTCCCTCCTCGAACTGATGGACCGCACCACGGTCAAGGCGGTCAACGACATGGCCCGCATGGGCCTGCCGGAGTCCACCGAGGCGCTGCTGCTCGCCGCGTTCGACACCCCCGACCCCGCCGCCGACCTCGCCGCGCTGGGCGCGCTGTGCGAGGAGGCCGGGGCCACCCAGGTCGTTCCCGCCGAGGACGCCGCCGAGTCGGAGATGCTGCTCCAGGCCCGCCGGATGTCCCTGGTCGCGCTGGAGGCGGTCAAGGGCACCACGATGATCGACGACGTGTGCGTGCCCCGGTCCCGGCTCGGCGAGCTGATCGAGGGCGTCGAACGGATCTCCGAGAAGCACGGACTGACCATCGGCGTCGTGGCCCACGCCGGCGACGGCAACACCCACCCGACGGTCTGCTTCGACGCCTCCGACCCGGACGAGTCCCGGCGGGCCCGCGAGTCCTTCGACGAGATCATGGCGCTCGGCCTCGACCTCGGCGGCACCATCACCGGCGAGCACGGCGTCGGCGTGCTGAAGAAGGAGTGGCTGGCGCGGGAGGCCGGTCCCGTGAGCATGGAGATGCAGCGGGCCGTGAAACAGGCCTTCGATCCGCTGAACATTCTGAACCCGGGCAAGCTCTTCTGAACCCAGAAGGCGCCCGAAAGGGGTGGGCTCCGGTCGGACGGCCCGTCCGGTCCCCGCCCGTCTGATAGATGTGGTGGCCCCCGACCCATCCCTCGAGCAGATACGGGACGACGGACATGAGCGCCCCAACCCCGGCACCCGGAGACGACACGCCCCGCGAGGGGTACTACCCGGACCCCTCCATTCCCGGATACGTCCGGTACTGGAACGGCGCCTCCTGGGTGCCGGGCACCAGCCGTCCGGCGCCCGCCGACGGCGAGTCGCTCGCCCCGCCGCCCGGCGCCGCCCCGGCCCGGCCGTCCGTGGAGGAGACCGGCCCGCACTTCTTCGACGAGGACCCGGACGACGTGCCCGCCCCGGCGGGCCCGTCCCCGGCGCCGTCCCCGGCCGAGGCGCAGCACGGCAGCCGGCCCGAGCCCGCCTCGGCGTGGGGCGCCGACCGCTCCCGGCAGTCCGGCTTCGGGGACGACCGGGACCGCAAGGTCTCCTGGGGCGCCGGCGCCGACCCGCGGATGCCGCACACCCCGGCGGCGGGCGCGGGCGCCGACGCGGCCGCCGCCGAGCCCGCGCCCGCCGCCTCGGAGGCCCCGCGGGCGGACGGGACGTTCGTGTTCCGCAAGCCGACGGCCGCCCCCTCGCAGCAGCCGGCCCCGGCCGGGGGCGCGGCGGAGTCCCCTGACGAGGGCACGATGACCTTCCGCGCGGTCTCCCCGCGCGCCGGGGAGACGAACGCGGGCGGCGCCGGGCGGCCCGGCTTCACCGCCGGGAAGGCCGCGGCCGAGCGCGCCGCCGCGTCGGCGCCCGCGCCCGCCGCGGCGCCGCCCGGCCCGCAGCAGGCCACCGCGCCCGGCGTGCCCCCGCAGACCACCGGACCCGCGTCCGCCGCCCCGGCCGCGCCCGCCCCGGCGGCCCCGCCCGCCCCGGTGTCCCCGGTGTCCCCGGTGTCCCCGGTGTCCCCGGTGTCCCCGGTGTCCCCGGCGGCCCCGGCGGCCCCGGTGTCCCCGGCGTCTCCGGCGGCCCTGGCCGCCCCAGCGCCGTTGACGTCCGGTCCCGGCGGCGGGCAGCCCTCCTGGCCGCAGCAGGTGCACCGGCTCGCGGGCACTGCCCAGGAGCCGCCGGTCGCACCCTGGAAGCCGCCGGTCGACGACCCGTTCCAGGCCGTCGCCCGCCGCCAGGCCGCGGCCCGCCCCGCCGCCCTCGGCCGGCGGCTGGCCGCCCGGCTGCTCGACACGGTCGTCCTCGGCGCCGTCACCGCCGCGGCCGCCGTGCCCCTCGGCGCGAAGGCCCTGGACCACATCGACGCGAAGATCGAGGCGGCCAGGCTGTCCGGGCGGACCGTCACGGTGTGGCTGATCGACGGCACCACCTCGGTCCACCTCGGCGTCGTCCTCGCCGTCCTGCTGCTCGGCGGGGTGCTCCTCGAGGTGCTGCCCACCGTCAAGTGGGGCCGTACGCTGGGCAAGCGGCTGATGGGCATCGAGGTGCGGGACATCGAGGCGCACGAGTCGCCGGAGTTCGGCGCGGCCCTGCGGCGCTGGCTGGTCTACAGCGTGCCCGGACTGCTCGTGGTCGGGGTCGTCGGCGTGCTGTGGTGCCTGTTCGACAAGCCGTGGCGCCAGTGCTGGCACGACAAGGCCGCGCACACCTTCGTCGCCGCCGCCTGACGGCACGTCGGCTCGGCGGCCGGCGTCCGGTACTCCGGACGGCGGCGCGCCGGATGCGGGGCCGCGGGGTTCGGGATCGACTCGGGGACATGACCACCGAACCGCCCCCCGGATCCGGTCAGCAGCCGCCGGACGAGGACCCGTTCAGGAAACAGCCCCCGCCGGGCTCCCCCGGCCCGGGCTCCGGCTCCCCGTACGACACCCCCGGCGGCACGCCTCCGCCCGGACAGGGCGGCGGCGGGCCGTACGGAGGCGGCGGCCCGTACGGCGGCGGGGGAGCGGGCGGGCCCTACGGCGGCAGCGGCGGCCCGTACGGAGGCGGCCCCGGCGGCGGCCCCTACGGCGGCGGGCCGGGCGGCCCGCCGGCCGGGATGCCCCCGCTCGCCGACAGCGCCCGGCGCACGCTCGCCCGCATCATCGACATGATCCTCGTCGGCATCGTCGTCTGGCTGCTCACCTGGCCCGTCGGGGTCAGTGAGTACAACTTCGACGGCGACCGGGTCAACGTCGGCAACGGGTTCGCCCAGTCGGTCATCGCCGCGGCCCTCTACATCGCGTACGACACCTTCATGACCGTCCGCTTCGGCCGCACCCTCGGCAAGAAGTGGCTGGGCATGCGGGTGGCCGAACTCGCCGACGGCTCCAACCCCTCGGTGCAGACCGCGCTGATCCGCGCGGCCGTGCTGTGGCTGCCGTTCGCCTTCTGCTGCGCCTGTGTGTGGACCGCGATCGCGGGCGGCTGGAGCTTCTTCGACCGTCCCTACAAGCAGGGCCTGCACGACAAGGCGGCCAGGACCGTCGTGGTCACCGACCGGTGAGGCCCGGCCGCCACGCGGCCGGGGACCGCCGTACGGCAGCCGGACGGGGCCGTCAGGACGCCGCCCGTTCGTGGACCTGCTCGCGGACCTGCTCACGGGAGGGCGACGGCAGCGTGGCCCGTACCGGGAGCGGCGTCGCGGGCCGGGCCGGGGCGGGCCGCCGGGACCCGGGGACCGGTACGCGTACGGCCACCACGAGTCCCAGGGCGAGCGCCACGACGGCGACCGCCGCGATGCCCGCGCCGGAGCTCGTCCCGGACAGCAGGAGCAGGGCGAGGGTCGACAGGATCACGGCGCACGAGCCGTAGACGAACTGAGCGACAGTCGGACGGGGCATGGCCATCGTGTCCTCGGAAGTCGGGGGCTGTCGGCCTGGCTTTCACCCGCTCAAGGGCGTTCCGCCAAGCGACTCTATCCGCGAGCGTGCCCGAGGGGAACGGACGGTAAGCGTGACCTGACCGACAGGGCCGGTGCACAGGGGGCGCACGGATTCATGACGCCCCACACGGGGCCGGGACGACGTGCCCGCCGGGTTTTCGCACGGAAGTGTCCGCAATGCGAACCGCCGCTCCGCATAACGCGTTTGACCTGTTCAAGTCAAGGTCTGTTTTTTCCGACGAACCTCTAGTCCAATGACGTCACTTGACTACACGCGTTGATCACGTGCGCGCGGGACCTTCCCGGACGGAACCTCCTTCGTCCGCGCGCACGCACGCGGGAGGGGATCTCAAGTGACCAGTAGACCCTGGACGTTCAGAGCGGCCGCGATAGGCGTGGCCCTCGCGGCGGCCACCGCCACCTGCTCTGCGTTCACCACGGCCCAGGCCGACACGGCCGACCGGGCCGGGAGCCCGAGCGCCGTGGACCGGCAGGACCCGGCGTCGCACCACCACGTCGACCACGACCTCGAGGGCCCGCTCTCCAAGACGCAGGCGGCCCAGCGGGAAGAAGCCCTGAACCAGGTGCTGTCCGGCAAGGCGTCGGTCAAGAACCGCGACGGCTCGAAGGTCGTCGGGCTGAAGAGCAAGAAGGGCGACACCAAGTACGTCGAGCTGGGCCGGGAGAAGACCGACAAGATCTTCACCATCCTGGTCGAGTTCGGCGACAAGATCGACAGCCGTTACGGCGGCACCCCCGGCCCGCTGCACAACCAGATCGCCAAGCCGGACCGCAAGGTCGACAACTCCACGGCCTGGCAGGAGGACTACGACCAGCAGCACTTCGAGGACCTGTACTTCGGGTCCGGCAAGGGCGTCGACTCGGTCAAGACCTACTTCGAGAAGCAGTCCTCGGGCCGTTACTCGGTCGAGGGCGAGGTCTCCGACTGGGTCAAGGTGCCGTACAACGAGGCCCGTTACGGTTCCAACTACTGCGGCGACAGCACCTGTTCCAGCGTCTGGAACGTGGTCAGCGACGGCCTGGACGCCTGGGTCGAGCAGCAGAGGGCGGCCGGCCGCACCGACGCCCAGATCAAGGCCCAGGTGGCCCGCTACGACGAGTGGGACCGCTACGACCACGACGGCGACGGCGACTTCAACGAGCCCGACGGCTACATCGACCACTTCCAGATCGTGCACGCCGGCGAGGACGAGTCCGCCGGCGGCGGCGCCCAGGGCGAGGACGCGATCTGGGCCCACCGCTGGTACGCCTTCGGCACCGACGCCGGCGCCACCGGCCCCGAGTTCAACAAGCTCGGCGGCGCGAAGGTCGGCGACACCGGCATCTGGGTCGGCGACTACACCATCCAGCCGGAGAACGGCGGACTCGGCGTCTTCGCCCACGAGTACGGCCACGACCTCGGTCTGCCGGACCTCTACGACACCGCGGGCGGCGAGAACTCCACCGGCTTCTGGACGCTGATGTCGTCCGGCTCCTGGCTCGGCACGGGCAAGAAGGAGATCGGCGACCTGCCCGGCGACATGACCGCCTGGGACAAGCTGCAGCTGGGCTGGCTGAACTACGACACGGCCAAGGCCGGGGTCAGCTCCTGGCACAAGCTGGGCTTCGCCGAGTACAACACCAAGCACAAGCAGGCCCTGGTCGTGACGCTGCCGAAGAAGGCCGTCACCACCGAGGTCATCGAGCCGTCCGAGGGGCGGACCCAGTGGTGGAGCGGCAGCGGTGACGACCTCAGGAACACCCTGAGCCGCACGGTCGACCTGACCGGCAGGACCTCCGCCGAGCTCACCTTCGACGGCTGGTACGACATCGAGGCCAACTACGACTTCCTCTACACCGAGGTGTCGACCGACGGCGGTGCCAACTGGACCGCCGTCGACGGCACGGTGGACGGCCGGCAGATCCCGCGCGACGGCAGCGACAAGCCCGCCCTGCACGGCACGCTCGACGGCTACCAGAGGTTCGCGTACAGCCTCGACGCCTACGCCGGCCGGAAGATCGACCTGCGCTTCCGCTACCAGACCGACGGCGGCGTGGCCCAGAAGGGCTTCACGGCCGACGCGATCGCGGTGACCGCGGACGGCGAGACGGTGTTCTCCGACAACGCCGAGACCGCCGACGGCGCCTGGAAGGCGACCGGCTTCTCCCGCATCGGCGCGTCCTTCACCAAGGACTACGAGCAGTACTACATCGCCGAGAACCGGCAGTACGTGTCGTACGACAAGACCCTGAAGGTCGGCCCGTACAACTTCGGCTTCACGGCCCGCCCGGACTGGGTCGAGCACTACGCGTACCAGAACGGCCTGCTGATCTGGAAGTGGGACACCTCCCAGGCGGACAACAACACCAGCCAGCACCCGGGCCAGGGCCTGATCCTCCCGGTCGACTCCCACCCGACCGCGCTGAAGTGGTCCGACGGCACGCTGATGCGCAACCGCATCCAGACCTACGACGCCACGTTCAGCACGTTCCGCACCGACGCCATCACGCTGCACAAGGCGGACGTCGCCACGTACATCCCGTCCTCGAAGGGTGTGCCGGTCTTCAACGACCGCAAGAACACCTACTGGGACCCGGCGAACCCGACCGGCAGCGTCCAGGTCACTGACACCAACACCAAGATCAAGATCACCAAGGAGGCCAGGGACGGCTCCACGATCGAGCTCGAGGTGGGCCCTGCGGGCAGGTAAATAGCGTTCTCGCAGGTCAGAGCGTGATCGGCGGTGACCCCCTGGCGGGTCGCCGCCGATCCGTGTTTAGGTGCCTCCTGTGGCTCTCTTATTGACACCTGGCGACACGGGGGTATGACCGCATGGCCGCAGGAGGTTTCTGCAAGCTGCCGAACGGCACGGTGGTGGTGGCGCTGAACCTGCCCAGTCCCGGCGCCGACGCCCCGGCCGGGGTACGGGTGCTGGTCCACGCCCAGAACCGGGCGCGCGCCCTGACCAGGCTGCGCAACCTGGGTCTGCGCGCCGTCTACCTGCGCGGGAACACCGCGCCGCCCACGCCCGACGAGATCACCGCGGTCCTGCACCATCCCGACGGCCTGATATGGCGCACGGCGCCCGCCGGGGGAGCGCTCCAGGTGGAGCTCTGGCACCCGATCCGGGCGCTGCTCGGACGCCCGGCCGCTCCCGCCTGACCCGCACCGGGGCGTCCCGGCGCCGGCCGGCGGGCGTCACCCGCGGGCGCGGCTCACCGTACGACCGGCTTGCCGGACAGCTCCACGCCCGCCTGCCGCAGCTCCTCCAGCGCCCGCTCGGTCGTCTCCCGGGACACCCCCGCGGTGAGGTCGAGCAGCACCTGGGTGCGGAAGCCCTCCCGCACCGCGTCCAGCGCGGTGGCCCGCACGCAGTGGTCCGTGGCGATGCCCACCACGTCCACCTCGTCGACCTCCCGCTCCCGCAGCCACCGCGCGAGCGGCGTGCCGTTCTCGTCGGCGCCCTCGAAACCGCTGTAGGCCGCCGTGTACGTCCCCTTGTCGAAGACGGCGTCGACCGCCCCGGAGGCGACCGCGGGCGCGAAGTTCGGGTGGAAGCCGACGCCCTCGGTGCCGGCCACGCAGTGGGCGGGCCAGGAGCGGACGAAGTCGGGACGGTCGGAGAAGTGGTCGCCGGGGTCGACGTGGTGGTCCCGGGTGGCGACCACGTGCCGGTACCCGGCCGGGGCGGCCTGGCCGATCAGCTCGGTCACGGCGGCGGCCACGCCGGCGCCGCCGGTGACGGCGAGGCTGCCCCCCTCGCAGAAGTCGTTCTGCACGTCTACGACGATCAGTGCGCGGCGCATGGTCGGTGTCCTTCGGCTCTGGGACGGATGGGTCAGGGGGCCGGGCGGGTGGGCCTCCGGCCCCGTGGACGGGTGTGACGCGGACGGGGGACGCGCGCCGTCGGCTTGCCTCTAGCTACCCGACGGCCCGTGCGCGTACTCCGTCGGAAGGACGGGTTCCCCGCGCGAGAGCTGCGTCGCGGACAGCGGGAGACCGGCGCGGGCGGCGGCGTGCCGGTCGCGGACCACGTCCAGCGGCTCACGGGCGATCACCTCGCCGTCCCGGACGAGCGGCACCAGCAGCTGCCGTTCGGCCAGCTCGGGCGGGACCTCGCCGGTGCCGATCACCTCGGCCTCGGCGATCCCGTCCGCGTCCAGCCGCCGCGCGGCCCACTTGCGGCCGCCCACGGAGGTCTTGCCGCCGGTGGACTTCTTCGCCACCGGCACCAGCGGCGCCCCCGGATCGGCGGACTCGGCGCGCGCGACCAGTTTGTAGACCATGGACGCGGTCGGGTGCCCGGAGCCGGTCACGAGCTGTGTGCCCACCCCGTACGCGTCCACCGGCGCCGCGGCCAGCGAGGCGATGGCGTACTCGTCCAGGTCCGAGGTCACGACGATCTTCGTGTCGCGGGCGCCCAGCTCGTCGAGCTGCTGCCGCACCCGGTGCGCCACCAGCAGCAGGTCGCCGGAGTCGACGCGCACCGCGCCCAGTCCGGGCCCGGCGACCTCGACGGCCGCGCGGACCGCCTCGGTCACGTCGTAGGTGTCCACCAGCAGCGTGGTGCCCGCGCCGAGGGAGTCCACCTGGGCGCGGAAGGCGTCCCGCTCGCTGTCGTGCAGCAGGGTGAAGGCGTGGGCGGAGGTGCCGACGGTGGGGATGTTGTAGCGGAACCCGGCCGCCAGGTCGGAGGTGGAGGAGAAGCCGCCGATGTAGGCGGCGCGGGAGGCGGCGACGGCGGCCAGCTCGTGGGTGCGGCGGGCGCCCATCTCGATCAGCGGCCGGTCGCCTGCGGCGGACGACATCCGGGAGGCCGCGGCGGCGATGGCCGAGTCGTGGTTGAGGATCGACAGGATCACCGTCTCCAGCAGCACGCACTCGGCGAAGCTGCCCTCCACCCGCATGACGGGCGAGCCGGGGAAGTAGACCTCGCCCTCGGGGTAGCCCCAGATGTCGCCGGAGAAGCGGTAGCCGGCCAGCCAGTCCAGGGTCTCCTCGTCGACGACGGCCTTCTCGCGCAGGAAGCGCAGCACGCCCTCGTCGAAGCGGAAGTTCTCCACCGCGTCGAGCACCCGTCCGGTGCCCGCCACGACGCCGTAGCGGCGGCCGTTCGGCAGGCGCCGGGTGAAGACCTCGAACACGCTGCGCCGCCCGGCCGTGCCGGCCTTCAGCGCCGCTTGCAGCATCGTCAGTTCGTACTGGTCGGTGAAGAGCGCCGTGGACGGAACATTCACCGGCAACCCAAGGTCCGCTGTGTCCATGGCGAGGATGGTACCCCCATTTCGTCACTCTGACGATTTAAGTTCTCCGGGTCGGTTCCCGGCCGCCTCCACCGCGCTTCCCGGACGGCCCGCGGACCACCCCGGGCGGCTCTTCAGCGGGCCGGTTTGTGCGACCACCCCCCACCGGTGGCAGCATGGGCAGTGTGACGTCACCCGCACCCCTGGAGATCGAACGCACCGAGTCGGCGGAGGAGGTCTTCGCCGTACCCGAGCCCGACGTCCCGTGGGTCACGATCGTCCACAACGACCCGGTCAACCTCATGAGCTATGTGACGTACGTCTTCCAGACGTACTTCGGCTACTCCAAGGACAAGGCCACCAAGCTCATGCTCGACGTCCACCACAAGGGCCGGGCCGTCGTCTCCAGCGGCACCCGCGAGGAGATGGAGCGCGACGTCCAGGCCATGCACGGCTACGGCCTGTGGGCCACCCTCCAGCACGACCGGAAGTGAAGCCGGACATTGACCGCACCGGACGTGGCCCGACCCCGCCCGCAGGACCGGAAGCAGCGAATCGCCCCCATGCCAGGACACTTCGAACCGCTCCCCGGCGGCGGCGCGGCCGTCGCCCTCGACGACGTCGAGATCTCCATCATCCGCTCGCTCGCCGTGCAGCTCATGGAGATCATCGGCCCCGGCCCGGCCGAGGAGCCCGGCGGCGACCCGCTCGCGGAGCTCTTCGCCGAGGGCCCCAGCGAGCCGCCCTCCGACCCCGTGCTGCGCCGCCTCTTCCCGGACGCCTACGTCGACCCCGAGGGCGCCCCGCGGGCGGCGGAGGCCGAGAAGCAGCGGGCGCACTCCGCCGAGTTCCGCCGCTACACGGAGAACGACCTGCGGGCCGGCAAGCGGGACAACGCGCTGGCGGTGATCCGCTCCCTGGACGGACTCAGGTCGGCCGGCGGGGGCGGCGGGGTGCTCGAGCTGTCGCCGGAGGAGTCCCGGCGGTGGCTCGGCGCGCTGAACGACCTGCGCCTGGCGATCGGGGCACGGCTGGAGATCACCGACGAGGACGACGGCGATCTGCTGTTCCGCCTCCCGGACGAGGACCCGCGCAAGCCGATGGTGATGGCGTACCTCTGGCTGGGCGGTCTCCAGGAGACGCTCGTCTCGACACTCATGGCCTAAAGGTGTCCTGATCCGTCCGGAAAATGTCACGATGTGTTCGCTCAAAAGAACCTCAAGTTCGAATAACGATCGTGTCACCGCCCCTGCGGATTCGTGCCGCGGGGGCGGTTTTTTGTGACCTGGGACACTTGTGGGCGGGTAGGGGCGTGGTAAGAATCGGCAACCCGCTTGCGCCGCCGACGCGGTGGTGAGCACGGAAGCCGGTCCCAGCCGGTGTGTACGCCTGCCCGACACGGACGCGCCCCCGCCCAGGGGCCCTCCGCCTACCGCCGTCCGCCGGACCGGACGTGGGCCACCCCCGAGCCGCCCGCGCTCCGCACACGCCAGAACGTCTCCGCGTCACCGAGGAAGTTCGATGTCACTCGACTCCATCACCACGACCATTGACGACGCCGTCAGCGATTTCTTCGACCCTGTCGCGACCACGGTCGGCGACATCGTCTTCTACACCGTCCCCGTCGCCGGGACCGACCTCCCCCTGATCGTCGCCTGGCTGGTGATCGCCGGCCTGGTCTTCACCGTCTGGTTCGGGCTCATCCAGGCCCGCAAGCTCAAACTCGCCTTCGACGTCATACGCGGCCGCTACGACGAGAAGGGCTCACCCGGCGAGGTGAGCCACTTCCAGGCGCTGACCGCCGCCGTCTCCGGCACCGTCGGCCTCGGCAACATCGCCGGTGTGGCCGTCGCCGTCTCCATCGGCGGACCCGGCGCCACCTTCTGGATGATCCTCTGCGGCCTGCTCGGCATGGCCACCAAGTTCGTCGAGGTCACCCTCGGTGTGAAGTACCGCGAGGAGCACCCCGACGGCACCGTCTCCGGCGGTCCGATGCACTACCTGCCCAAGGGCCTCGCCGACCGCTTCGGCCGCGGCGGCGCCAAGCTCGGCAAGGTGCTCGCGGTCCTCGCCTCCGTGATGATCCTGTTCTTCGGCCTGTTCGGCGGCAACCTCTTCCAGACCAACCAGAGCTACGCGCAGATCTCCTCCACCTTCGGCGGCGAGGACGGCTTCCTGGCCTCCTCCGCGGGCGCCGTGCTGTTCGGTCTCGTGGTCGCCGCCCTCGTGGGCCTGGTGCTGCTCGGCGGCATCCGCTCCATCGCCTCGGTGACCAGCCGCCTGGTCCCGGCCATGGCGATCATGTACGTGGTGGCGTGTCTGATCGTCATCCTCACCAACGTCACCGCCGTGCCCGGCGCGATCGGCGAGGTCTTCCAGGGCGCCTTCGAGGCCGAGGGCGTCGCGGGCGGTGTCATCGGCGCCCTGATCGTCGGTTTCCAGCGCGCCGCCTTCTCCAACGAGGCCGGTCTGGGCTCCGCGCCGATCGCCCACTCCGCGGTGAAGACCAAGCACCCCGCGAGCGAGGGCCTGGTCGCCCTGCTGGAGCCGTTCATCGACACGGTCGTCATCTGCACCATGACCGCGCTGACCATCGTGATCGCCGCGCCCGCCAGCTGGGACGCGGCCCGCGAGGGCGAGAGCATCGGCGGTGTCACCATCACCTCCGACGCCTTCGAGACCGTGCTGCCCTGGTTCCCGAACCTGCTCACCGTCGCGGTGCTGCTGTTCGCCTTCTCCACGATCCTCACCTGGGGCTACTACGGCCTGAAGGCGTGGGCGTACCTCTTCGGCCGCAGCAAGACCAGTGAGACCGTCTTCAAGGCGGTGTGGAGCGTCTTCGTGATCGCGGGCTCGCTGCTCTCCCTCGACTCGCTGATCAGCCTGGCCGACTCGGCGCTGTTCCTGCTGTCGGTGTTCAACATCATCGGTCTCTACCTGCTGGCCCCCGTGGTCAAGCGCGAACTGGACTCCTTCCTCACCTACGTCCGCGACCGCCGCTCGGGGGCGTCGGAGCCGGGCGCCGGTCCCTCGGAGCCGGAGCCGGCCCAGGCGCCCTGAGCGCCCTCTCCCGTCCCAGGGGCCCGTCCACGCCGGTTGCCGGTGCGGACGGGCCCCTTCCGTTTCCCGTCCCACCTGCGACGGGTGTAAAGGCGTTCGCTCAACGGTGTCCAAAATCCGCATAACGAAATCGTCAAACGTGACACCTTCTTTCCGTTCCTAGGTCGTATTTGTCCCCCTTTGCCCGTGCGGTGCGTCACATCGAGCCCGAGAGGCCGCGCCGCCCTCCGTGATAAACCTTCACGACCGCCCGGCGAACGCCACCCGAACGTTCGGCCGGGTGCGCCACCGAGCCGGTCACCGCCGGCCAGGCACGGGCGGGCCCGCGCGCCCGCACGGCTCCAGCAGTCCGGGGGGATCGGAACCCGGTCCGCGGCCGGTGAACGGCCCGGGTCGGCATGGAGAAAGGCGCAGCGACACATGACCTCTGCGAAGGTCACCGAAGCCCCCGAAGAGGGCTACGAGCGCGGACTCGGAAGCCGCCAGGTCCAGATGATCGCGATCGGCGGCGCCATCGGCGTCGGCCTGTTCATGGGCGCCGGGGCGAACATCGCCAAGGCCGGCCCCGGCATCGTCCTCATGTACGCCCTCGCCGGCGTGGTCATCTTCTTCATCATGCGGGCCCTGGGCGAACTGCTCCTCTATCGGCCCGTCTCCGGCTCCTTCGCCGAGTACGCCCGGGAGTTCCTCGGCCCGTTCTTCGGGTTCGTCACCGGCTGGACGTACTGGCTCATGTGGGTGGTCACCGGCATGGCCGAACTGACGGCCGCCGCCATCTACATCCACTTCTGGTTCCCCGGGATCCCGCAGTGGGTCAGCGCCCTGGTCTTCCTCGTCGTGCTGTTCGGCGTGAACCTGATCTCCGTGAAGATCTTCGGCGAGGTCGAGTTCTGGTTCTCGATGATCAAGGTCACCGCCATCATCGGCATGATCGTCATCGGCCTCGGCGTGCTCACCCTCGGCTTCTCCGACGCCGGCGACACCGCCGCCGTCTCCAACCTCTGGTCGCACGACGGCTTCTTCCCCAACGGCATCGGCTCCAGCCTGATGACCCTCCAGGGCGTCATGTTCGCCTACCTCGCCGTCGAGCTGGTCGGCGTCACCGCGGGCGAGTCCGAGAACCCCGAGAAGACCCTGCCCAAGGCCATCAACACCCTGCCCTGGCGCATCATCGTCTTCTACGTCGGCGCCCTGCTGGTGATCCTCTCCGTCGTCAAGTGGACCGAGTTCTCCGCCGGCGAGAGCCCCTTCGTGCACGCCTTCGGCAGGATCGGCATCCCGCTCGCCGCGGGCATCGTCAACTTCGTCGTGCTCACCGCGGCCCTGTCGTCCTGCAACTCCGGCATGTACTCCACCGGCCGGATGCTGCGCGGACTCGCCGCCAACAAGGAGGCCCCGCAGGCCTTCGCCCGGCTCAACGCCCGCAAGACGCCCGCCGTCGGCATCGGCGTCTCCGTGGCCCTCATGGGCATCGGCGTGATCCTCAACTACGTCGTCCCCGAGAAGGCGTTCGCCTACGTCACCTCCGTCGCCACCGCGGCCGGCATCTGGACCTGGATGATGATCCTCGTCAGCCACATCCGCTACCGCCGCGCCGTCGACGCCGGCCGGCTGCGCGCCTCCTCCTTCCCCGCCCCCGGCGGCGCCCTGTTCAGCTGGGTCGCCCTGGTCTTCCTGATCGGCGTCACCGGCATGATCGCGGCGGACGCGGACGCCCGCGTCTGTCTGTACGTCGCGGCCGGCTGGGCCGTCGCCCTGGCGATCGGCTGGGCCGTGCTGAAGAAGGGCGACCCGGCGATCGCGGACCGCGACGAGAGCCGGTTCGAGAAGGTCGGCTGATCACCCCGCGGGACGCCGGCGCACGGGGAGCACGCGTGGACTCCCCGCCGCCACCGCTCAAGGCGTCCGGCATCCGGGCCGTTCCGTACCACCCCTCGGTACGGAACGGCCCGTCTGCTTATCCTGAGCCCCATGCTGACCATCACCCAGGCCCTGTACGACCGGATCGTCGCCCACGCCCGTGAGGACCACCCCGACGAGGCGTGCGGCGTGGTGGCGGGGCCGGTGGGCTCCGGCCGCCCCGAGCGCTTCATCCCCATGCTGAACGCGGCCCGCTCGCCCACGTTCTACGAGTTCGACTCCCAGGACCTGCTGAAGCTGTACCGGGAGATGGACGACCGCGACGAGGAGCCGGTGGTCATCTACCACTCGCACACCGCGACCGAGGCCTACCCCTCCCGCACCGACATCACCTACGCCAACGAGCCCGGCGCCCACTACGTGCTGGTCTCCACCGCCGACACCGACGGCGCGGGCGAGTTCCAGTTCCGCTCCTTCCGCATCCTGGAGGGCGAGGTCACCGAGGAGGAGGTGCGCGTCGTCGACGCGTACTGATCTCGCTTGGCGGACGGTTCGGGTCCGGGATCTGGGATCACACTCGGGATCCCGGACCGGGAATCGATACGATGAGCCCATGGTTCTCCTCGACGTGGACGACAAGGCGCCGGGCACTCTGCTCGTGGCGCGGCTCCACGTCGACCTGTGCAGGCTGAACAGCGCCATCTGTTGACGTTCCGCCGCCGCCGTACGGCCCCGAGCCGCGGCGCCGCCGTGCGCCGTCGAAGAACCCACGACACCTTCCGACAGGAGCCCTCAGCCATGGCCATCGAGGTCCGCATCCCCACCATCCTCCGCCAGTACACCGACGGTCAGAAGGCGGTGGAGGGCAGCGGGGACACCCTCGCCGAGCTCTTCGCCGACCTCGAGACCCGGCACGCGGGCATCCAGGACCGCATCGTGGACGACGGCCAGCTGCGCCGCTTCGTCAACGTCTACCTCAACGACGAGGACGTCCGCTTCCTCGACGGCATCAGCACCAAGCTGAGCGACGGCGACAACGTGACGATCCTGCCGGCCGTCGCCGGCGGGGCGGCCTGATCCGCATGCGGTACGACTCCCCGCTGGCCGCGGTGGGCAACACCCCCCTGGTGCGCCTGCCGCGGCTGTCGCCGTCCGCCGACGTGCGGATCTGGGCCAAGCTGGAGGACCGCAACCCGACGGGCTCCATCAAGGACCGTCCCGCCCTGTTCATGATCGAGCAGGCGGAGAAGGACGGCCGTCTCACCCCGGGCCGCACCATCCTGGAGCCCACCTCCGGCAACACCGGCATCTCCCTTGCCATGGCCGCCAGGCTCAAGGGCTACCGCATGGTCTGCGTGATGCCCGAGAACACCTCGCAGGAGCGGCGCGACCTGCTCGGCATGTGGGGCGCGGAGATCATCTCCTCCCCGGCCGCGGGCGGCTCCAACACCGCCGTGCGCGTCGCCAAGGAGCTGTCCGCCGAGCACCCCGACTGGGTGATGCTCTACCAGTACGGCAACCCGGACAACGCGGGCGCCCACTACGCGACCACCGGCCCGGAGATCCTCGCCGACCTCCCCTCGGTCACCCACTTCGTCGCCGGCCTCGGCACCACGGGCACCCTCATGGGCGTCGGCCGCTACCTGCGCGAGCACAAGCCCGACGTGAAGATCGTCGCCGCCGAGCCGCGCTACGACGACCTGGTCTACGGCCTGCGCAACCTCGACGAGGGCTTCGTGCCCGAGCTGTACGACGCCTCCGTCCTGACCACCCGCTTCTCCGTCGGCTCCGCCGACGCGGTCACCCGTACCCGCGAACTGCTCCAGCAGGAGGGCATCTTCGCCGGCGTCTCCACCGGCGCCGCCCTGCACGCGGCGATCGGCGTCGCGAAGAAGGCCCAGAAGGCGGGGGAGTCCGCCGACGTGGTCTTCGTCGTCGCCGACGGCGGCTGGAAGTACCTGTCGACGGGCGTCTACACGGCCGCGACGACGGAAGAGGCCATCGAAACCCTCCAGGGACAGCTCTGGGCGTAGCCCGGCACGCGCGACGTGAGGGGCCGGGGACGCTCTCCCCGGCCCCTCACGCGTGTCCGGGCGCCGTCACTCCGGCTCCTCGTCCCGCTCCGGCCGCCGGCGGCCGCGAGGGCGGTGGCCCCGCCCCCAGCCGTCGACGAGGGCGGCGACCAGGGCGAGCAGGACCACCGCGGCGAGCGCGAGCCACCAAGTCGTGTTCATGCCCGGACGGTACCGGCGCGAGCCGATGGCGCGCGCCCCCTCCCGCCCCCGTACGCGGGCCTTCCAGCCGAACCGGTGACAGCACAGGTGAGTTCGCCCACAACGGCACCTGGTGGAGGAGCGACCGCAGGTTTTGCGCCTTACGCTCGACGCACCGCACGACCCCCGTCTTCCCACACCCGCCAGCGGAGGTTTCTGCTTCATGAAGCTCACCGTCGTCGGCTGCTCGGGGTCGTTCCCGTCCGCGGAATCGGCCTGCTCGAGCTACCTCGTCGAGGCCGACGGCTTCCGGCTGCTCCTCGACATGGGCAACGGCGCCCTGGGCGAGCTGCAGCGCCACTGCGGTCTCTACGACCTCGACGCGATCTTCCTCAGCCACCTGCACGCCGACCACTGCATCGACATGTGCGCCTACTTCGTGGCGCGTTACTACCGGCACGACGGCGGCCGCTGCGCCCCGCTGCCGGTCTACGGCCCCGAGGGCACCGAGCACCGGCTGACCACCGCCTATGCCGACACCCCCTCGGCCTCCTCCATGAGCGAGGTCTTCGACTTCCACACGGTCAAGCCGTCCACCTTCGAGATCGGCCCGTTCCTCGTGCACACCGAGCGCGTCGCGCACCCGGTCGAGGCGTACGGCATCCGCATCGAGCACGGCGGGAAGACGCTGACCTACTCCGGCGACACGGGGGCGACCCCGCTGCTGGACGACCTCGCCCGGGACGCCGACCTCTTCCTGTGCGAGGCCGCCTTCACGCACGGCAAGGAGGACATCCCCGACCTGCACCTCAACGGCCGCGAGGCGGGGGAGTCGGCGGCCCGCGCGGGCGCCCGCCGGCTGATCCTCACGCACATCCCGCCGTGGACCGACCCGCAGGTCAACCTCACCGACGCCCGCGCGGTGTACGACGGCCCGGTGGGGCTGGCGGCGCCGGGGGCGACGTACGAGATCTGAGCCGCGGCACGCGAAGGCCCCGGAACCGCCTCACGGTTCCGGGGCCTTCGGCGTCGTACGGAGCGGGCTACTTGGCCTCGGCCTTCTGCAGCTCCGCCAGCTCCTCGTCGGACTCGCGGCCCGGCGTCGGCAGGTTGAACTTGGTGATCGCGAAGCGGAAGACCACGTAGTACACCGCCGCGAACACCAGGCCGACCAGGGCCAGGCCCCACGGGTTGGTCGCGATGCCCAGGTTCAGGAAGAAGTCGACCGCGCCGGCGGAGAAGCCGAAGCCGTCCTTCATCCCCAGCGCCCAGGTCAGCGCCATGGACACACCGGTGAGGACCGCGTGGATGGCGTACAGGACCGGAGCGATGAACATGAACGTGAACTCGATCGGCTCCGTCACACCGGTGACGAACGAGGTCAGCGCCAGGGAGAACATCATGCCGCCGACGACCTTGCGGCGCTCGGGGCGGGCGCAGTGCACGATGGCCAGGCAGGCCGCGGGCAGCGCGAACATCATGATCGGGAAGAAGCCGGTCATGAACTGCCCGGCGGTCGGGTCGCCGGCCAGGAAGCGGGCTATGTCACCGCTCTTGCCCTCGTACTCGCCCGCCTGGAACCACGGGAAGGAGTTCAGCAGGTGGTGCATGCCGACCGGGATCAGGGCGCGGTTGGCGACACCGAAGATGCCCGCGCCGACGGCGCCGGAGCCGACCAGCCACTCGCCGAAGTTGTGCAGGCCCGTGCCGAGGACCGGCCAGATGTAGCCGAAGACGATGCCGATGAGCAGACCGGCGAAGGCCGACAGGATCGGGACCAGCCGGCGCCCGCCGAAGAAGCCCGCCCAGTCGGGCAGCTTGGTGCGGTAGAAGCGCTGGTAGAGCAGGGCGACGACGAGGCCCATGACCACGCCGCCGAGCACCTTGGCGTCCACCGCCTGTTCCACCATCACGATCTTGCCGTCGACGATGGCTTCCTTCTTCGGCAGGCTGCCGTCGGTGAACGTGCCGAGGACGTTCTTGAAGACCAGGTAGCCGACGACGGCGGCGAGCGCGGTCGAGCCGTCCGACTTCTTCGCGAAGCCGATGGCGATGCCGACCGCGAAGAGCAGGGCCATGTTGTCGAGGATCGCGTTGCCGCCGGCCGTCATGAAGGACGCGATCTTCGTCAGGAAGGCCGGGAACTCCGGACGGCCCAGCATGTCGGCGTTGCCGAGGCGCACCAGCAGCGCGGCGGCGGGCAGGACGGCCACCGGCAGCATCAGGCTGCGGCCGATGCGCTGCAGCACAGCCATCACGCCGGAGCCCTTCTTCTTCTCGGCCGCGGGAGCGGCGCTGGCCGTGGACACAACTTCCTCCAGTGGGCATGGCGCCGCCCGGGTCACAGGAGAGGACGGCGGCGTCCGGTGGTCTACACCAATGCGTGGTGCAGACCTGTTGTAGCACGATGAAGGCCGCATGAGGAACCCGCGGATGTGCGACCGCGGAACTACGCACGGTGCCCCCGCGAAACGCCGGAGAGCCCCCTTCGCGAGCACACCGAAAAGCCCCCGGAACTCACGGTTCCGAGGGCGGGTGCAGCCGCCCCGAGCCCAGGACGTCAGCGCCGCGCCGCGTCCTCCACCTCCTCCTCCGGCTCCCGCCCCGGGGTCCTCAGGCCGAACTTCATGATCGCGAAGCGGAAAACGACGTAGTACACCGCCGCGAACACCAGGCCGATCGGAATGATCAGCCACGGCTTCGTCGCCAGGTTCCAGTTGATGACGTAGTCGATCAGACCCGCCGAGAAACTGAACCCGTCGCGCACCCCCAGCCCCCACGTCACCGCCATCGACACCCCCGTCAGCACCGCGTGCACCGCGTACAGCAACGGCGCGATGAACAGGAACGAGTACTCGATCGGCTCCGTGATCCCCGTGACGAACGACGTCAGCCCCACCGACAGCATCAGCCCGCCGATCTCCTTGCGCCGCTCCGGCCTCGCACAGTGCGTGATCGCCAGCGCCGCCGCCGGCAGCGCGAACATCATGATCGGGAAGAACCCCGACAGGAACTGCCCCGCCTCCGGATCACCCGCCAGGAACATGTTGATGTCGCCGTGCACCACCGTCCCGTCCGGCTTCGTGTACGAACCGAACTGGAACCAGATGGGCACGTTCAGGAACTGGTGCAGCCCCACCACCAGCAGCGCCCGGTTCGCCACCCCGAACACACCCGCGCCCCACGCGCCCAGCCCCGTCATCCAGTCGCTGAAACCCTCCAGCGCGTCACCGATCGGCGGCCAGACCCACAGACACAGCGCGGCGAACGCGATCGCCGCGAACGCCATGATGATCGGCACCAGCCGCCGCCCGTTGAAGAACCCCAGCCAGTCCACCAGCTTCGTCCGGTGGAACCGCTGCCACAGATACGCCGCCGTCAGACCGATGACGATGCCGCCGAACACCCCCGGATTCTGGTAGTCGAACGACGTCACCGTCCCGTCCGCCACCTGACAGCCGACGTTCGGCACCGCCTGGGACCCCTCCGGACAGTCCTTCGGGAACTGCCGCAGCACAGTGAAATAGACGAGGAACCCCACCACCGCCGCCAGCGCCGTCGACCCGTCCGCCTTCTTCGCCATTCCGATGGCCACACCCACACAGAACAGCAGCGGCAGCCCCAGCGACCCGTCCAGCAGCGCGCCGCCCGCCCCCGCCATCACCTTCGAGACGTTCGTCCACCCCAGACCGTCGTCCCCGAACACGTCCGGCTGCCCCAGCCGGTTGAGGATTCCCGCCGCCGGCAGCACCGCGATCGGCAACTGCAGACTGCGCCCCATCTTCTGCAGACCCTGGAACAACCGGTTCCAGCGCTCCCGCAGGGGACTCACCCCCGCGTCGGCGCCGGCGGAGCTCTCCGCGCTCATCACGTCCCCTTCGCTGGGCGACCCGAGGGTTTGGCGGCAGTCCGCCCCGTGGTGTAGACCAGTGAGGCAGGACGGTCCCGCTGTCGTGACGCCCATCATCGAGCGCCCACGACATGACCGCTCGCAAAGATGGGCCAACTGTGGGTTACTGCGACAAAGCGGTTCGGATCAGGGAGAACGAACATGGCCACCAAGGCTGAGAAGATCGTTGCCGGGCTCGGCGGCATCGACAACATCGAAGAGGTCGAGGGCTGCATCACCCGCCTCCGCACCGAGGTCGTGGACCCCTCCAAGGTCGACGACGCCGCCCTCAAGGCCGCCGGCGCCCACGGCGTCGTCAAGATGGGCAGCGCCATCCAGGTCGTCATCGGCACCGACGCCGACCCCATCGCCGCCGAGATCGAAGACATGATGTGAGCCGCCGCGCCACCTGACGCGCGCGGAGCGGCCACCCGTCGGCCGCCCCGCACCCCGGGCCCCTTCCCGCCACGGAAGGGGCCCGCCCCGTCTACGGCTAGGCTCGACGCCATGTCTCGCATCGACGGCCGCACCCCCGAACAGCTCCGCCCCGTCACCATCGAACGCGGCTGGAGCAAACACGCCGAAGGCTCCGTCCTCGTCTCCTTCGGCGACACCAAAGTCCTCTGCACCGCCTCCGTCACCGAAGGCGTCCCCCGCTGGCGCAAGGGCAGCGGCGAGGGCTGGGTCACCGCCGAATACGCCATGCTCCCCCGCGCCACCAACACCCGCGGCGACCGCGAGTCCGTCCGCGGCCGCATCGGCGGCCGCACCCACGAGATCAGCCGCCTCATCGGCCGCTCCCTGCGCGCCGTCATCGACTACAAGGCCCTCGGTGAGAACACCGTCGTCCTCGACTGCGACGTCCTCCAGGCCGACGGCGGCACCCGCACCGCCGCCATCACCGGCGCCTACGTCGCCCTCGCCGACGCCATCGGCTGGGCCCAGGGCAGGAAACTCGTCAAGCCCGGCCGCAAACCCCTCACCGGCACCGTCGCCGCCGTCTCCGTCGGCATCGTCGCCGGCGTCCCCCTCCTCGACCTCTGCTACGAGGAGGACGTCCGCGCCGACACCGACATGAACGTCGTCTGCACCGGCGACGGCCGCTTCGTCGAGGTCCAGGGCACCGCCGAGGCCGAACCCTTCGCCCGCGACGAACTGAACGCCCTCCTCGACCTCGCCGTCACCGGCTGCACCGAACTCGCCGCCGCCCAGCGCGCCGCACTCGATACCCTCCTCGAAAAGTAAAAGACCCCCCAAGGACCGTGGTCGGCGCGGAGCAACCGCGCCGGCCGCCGCCGCGTCTGAAGGGATACGGGCGCACGGACACCACCCCGCGCACCCGCCGCCGACCGGGCCCCACCGGCCCGACGAGGGAGGAAACGTTCCATGGCCGCGAGCCGCCGACGCCGCACCGCAGCCGTCGCCGCCACCCTGGCGGCCGTCGCGCTCACCGCCGGACTCACCACCGGCTGCTCAGCCGTCGACAAGGCACTCGACTGCGTCCGCACCGCCGACGCCGTCGCCGAGAGCGTCACCGACATGCAACAGGCCGTCGAGAACGCCTCCAACGACGTCACCCAGCTCGAGGAAGCCCTCGACTCCGTCGACCAGAACCTCGGCAAGCTCAGCGACGAGACCGACAACGCCGACGTCGGCAAGGCCGTCGACGACCTCGAGAAGGCCGTCGACAACGTCCGCACCTCCCTCGACAACGGCGACACCACCCCCGACCTCAGCCCCGTCACCGACGCGGCCGGCGAACTCACCAAGGTCTGCACCCCGTAGCGACGGCCCCGGTCACGGGCCCAGGGATACTGGGCCCATGACCCGCCTGATCCTCGCCACCCGCAACGCCGGAAAGATCACCGAGCTCCGCTCGATCCTCGCCGACGCGGGCCTGCCCCACGAACTCGTCGGCGCCGACGCCTACCCCGACGTCCCCGACGTCAAGGAGACCGGCGTCACCTTCGCCGAGAACGCCCTCCTCAAGGCCCACGCCCTCGCCCGGGCCACCGGCCTGCCCGCCGTCGCCGACGACTCCGGCCTCTGCGTCGACGTCCTCGGCGGCGCCCCCGGCATCTTCTCCGCCCGCTGGTCCGGCCGCCACGGCGACGACGAGGCCAACCTCGGCCTCCTCCTCGCCCAGCTCGCCGACATCGCCGACGGACACCGCGGCGCGTACTTCGCCTGCGCGGCCGCCCTCGCCCTCCCCGACGGCACCGAGCGCGTCGTCGAGGGCCGCCTCAACGGCACCCTCCGCCACGCCCCCGCCGGCACGAACGGCTTCGGCTACGACCCGATCCTCCAGCCGGAGGGCGAGACCCGCACGTGTGCGGAGCTGTCCCCGGAGGAGAAGAACGCGATCAGCCACCGCGGCAAGGCGTTCCGGGGGCTGGTGCCGGTGGTGCGGGAGCTGCTGGGCTGAACGAAGAAGAAGGTCCCCCCGGATCGGGTGGACCTTCTCTCACGTGTGCGGCCGGAGGGACTCGAACCCTCAAGGGATCTCTCCCACAGCATCCTAAGTGCTGCGCGTAGGCCAATTCCGCCACGGCCGCTCGCGCGCTCATGCTACCCGGCCAGGCGCTCCGACAGCCGGGTGCCCGATGGGCTCCGCGCCCACCCCGGCACCATGTACTGGTGATCGCATGGCAGTTGGGACACAGCAACCGCAGGTTCTCCCGCCGGTCGTCACTCCGGTCCCCGTCGATGTGATCGATCTCCAGGGTCATCGGCTCGCCGAGCCACTCGGGCCCCGTACCGCATTCGGCGCACTCGTTCGGCACGCCGGCTTCGAGCAGCGCCCGGCGAGCTGTCGACGCCGAGCCGCCTCATGCGGGTCAGCACGTACCGCCGTGTCGAACTCCTCGGATCCGCCCCAGTCGCACCAGCGCCTCCGACAGCGTCCGTGCTCCCCGGGCGGCTTCCTCCAGCCGTTCCTTCGTGTACACGCTCGCCCCCGTCGACCCCCTCCGTCGCCCGGCCACGTGTTCGCGGTCTCGTACGGAGCAACGGACCGGATATCGGACGGTCACGCACGGAAAGCGGAACGGCCTGTACCGGGATGCCGGTACAGGCCGTTCCGCGGGGGCGGCCGGGTCAGATGCCCAAGTCCTTGATGATCTTGGCCACGTGGCCCGTCGCGCGGACGTTGTAGAGGGCGTGCTCGACCTTGCCCTGTTCGTCGACGACGATCGTGGAGCGGATGACGCCCCTGTAGGTGCGGCCGTAGTTCTTCTTCTCGCCGTACGCGCCGTAGGCGTCCAGGACCTTCTTGTCCGGGTCGGCGAGGAGGGTGACCTCGAGGGACTCCTTCTCGCGGAACTTCGCGAGCTTCTCCGGCGCGTCCGGGGAGACGCCGATCACGTCGTAGCCGGCGCCGGCCAGCAGGCCGAGGTTGTCGGTGAAGTCGCACGCCTGCTTGGTGCAGCCGGGGGTCAGGGCCGCCGGGTAGAAGTAGACGATGACCTTGCGGCCCTTGTGGTCGGCCAGCGACACCTCGTTGCCGTCGGCGTCGGGCAGGGTGAAGGCGGGGGCCTCGTCCCCGGGCTTGAGGCGTTCGCTCATCGGTCTGGTCTCCTCGTACGTGCCGCACTGCGTGGATCGGGTGCCGGGATCGAGGGTAACCGGGGGTCCTGACAGTGCGGCGCGGCGTGAAGCTGACAGACTGTCCGGCACAGGCAACACAGCGGATTGCGGAGGCGACACGGTGGCGGACACGGCGGACACCAGGACCCCGGCGCAGATCGAGGCGGACATCGAGCGTCGCCGTGCGGCGCTGGCCGAGACCCTGGACGAGATCGGGGTGCGGGTGCACCCGAGGACGATCGTGGGGGACGCGAAGGCCAGGGTCGTGTCGAACGTGGACCACACGCTGGGGCGCGCCTATGTGAGCGTGAACCGCGTGGTGAGCGAGGTGAAGGCGCAGTTCGTGGACGAGACGGGCGCGCCGCGGCTGGAGCGGGTGGTCCCGGTGGGGCTGCTGGCGGTGGGGGTCGTGGGGCTGCTGGTGGCCGGGTCCCGTCGGCGGCGGGGCTGAGGTGCGGTCCGTCGGTCACCCCTCCCGTACAGGTCCGTCGTCGAGGCAGGTAGGTTTCAGACTGTGAGCGCCAACAGAAACGACAGTTCCCCGCACGACAAGCTGCCGATCCGGATGCTGCACGACCGTGTGCTCGTGCGGCAGGAGACCGGTGAGGGCGAGCGGCGTTCGGGGGGCGGCATTCTGATTCCCGCGACGGCGGCGGTGGGCCGTCGGCTGGCCTGGGCCGAGGTGGTCGCGGTGGGTCAGAACGTGCGGACGGTGGAGCCGGGTGACCGGGTGCTGTTCGATCCGGAGGACCGTGCGGAGGTCGAGGTGCGCGGGACGGCGTACGTGCTGATGCGGGAGCGGGATCTGCACGCGGTGGCCGCGGACCGTTTCGAGGGGTCGGAGGACTCGACCGGGCTGTACCTGTAGCCCGGTGTCGCGAGGGGCCGGTGACGGGTGTCACCGGCCCTTTTCGTGGGGTGGGCTACCGTGGGAGGTCCTGTGCGGCCCGGCCGTGCGGGCCCCGACGAGACGCGCCGTACCGGGGTGAAGGCAAAGACGACGCACCCCCGTTTCGCTGTCGTGTCCCGGAGGTGCCTGTCATGGCGTGGGTTCTGCTGGTGGTCGCCGGTCTGCTGGAGGTGGGCTGGGCGATCGGCATGAAGTACACGGACGGGTTCACCCGTCTGTGGCCGAGCGTGCTGACCGGTGCGGGCATCGTGTCGAGCATGCTGCTGCTGTCGTACGCGGCGCGGACGCTGCCGATCGGGACGGCGTACGGCGTGTGGGTGGGGATCGGCGCGGCCGGGGCGGCGGTGCTGGGCATGGTGGTGCTGGGGGAGCCGGTGACGGCGGCCCGGATCTTCTTCATCTGTCTGCTGCTGGTGGCCGTGGTGGGTCTGAAGGCGACGTCGGGTCACTGAGCCGGTTGTTCCGCCCCGGTTCCGGCGTCAGTTCCAGCGGCGTCCGTCGAGGGCGCCGCTGAGGCCGCCGGGGCCGGGGAGTTCGTCGCGGTTGGAGCCGTCGTCGGTGGGGCCGCCGGTGCCCCCGCCTCCCGTGCCGGTGCCGTCGCCAGTGCCGTCGCCGGTGGGGGAGCCGGTGGTCCCTCCGGTGCCGTCCTGGTCCTCGCCGTTCTCGCCGCTCTCGCCGGCCCCGTCTTCTCCGCCGTCGTCGCCGGTGCCGCTGTCGCCGCCGTCGGGGGTGCCGTCGCCGGTGTCCTCGTCGCCGGGGGCCGCGGTGCCGGGGGTGTCGGGGGCGGAGGGGGCGTCGGAGGAGGGCGGGCCGGTGCCGTCGTCGGGGGCGGGCGGCTGGCTCTCGTGGGCGCCGGGCTGGAGGCGCAGGTCGAAGGAGCGCACGGGCTGTCCCTCGAGGGCGTCGCGGGTGTACTGGCCCCAGATCTCGGCGGGGGCGCCGCCGCCGTTGACGCGGGGCAGGCCCATGGCGCCGTAGAGGGACTTGTGGCCGGCGGTGACGGGGTCCTGGCCCATGACGGCGACGACGGTGGCGAGGTCGGGGGTGTAGCCGGCGAACCAGGCCGCGGTGTCCTCCTCGGCGGTGCCGGTCTTGCCGGCGGCGGGGCGGCCGGAGGTCTGGGCGGCGGTGGCGGTGCCGTTCTCGACGACGCCCTTGAGGACGGAGGTGGTGGTGTCGGCGGCCTCGCGGCTGACGGCCTGCCGGGTGCGGCGTTCGGGGAGGGTGAGGTCGCGGCCGTTCCGGGTGACCTTCTCGACGAGGGTGTACGGGGTGTGCTTGCCGTGGTGGGCGAGGGTGGCGTACGCCTGGGCCATGTCGAGGACGCTGGCGGTGGCGACGCCGAGGGCGATGGAGGGGCCGGCGTCGTCGAGGCTGGGGGTGTCGGGGGAGAGGCCGAGGTCGACGGCGGTCTGCCGGACCTTGTCGGGGCCGACGTCGACGGCCATCTGGGCGTAGATGGCGTTGACGGACTTGTCGGTGGCCTCGCTGACGGTGATGTCGCCGTAGTCCTGGTGGTCCTCGTTCTCGGGTGCGTAGCGTTCACCGGGCCAGCCCTGGACGGGGCGTTCGCTGGTGCCGTCGTAGCGGGTGTTCGGGGTGATGGGGCGGCCGTCCTGGGTGCGGGAGCGGTTCTCGACGGCGGCGGTGAGGACGAACGGTTTGAAGGAGGAGCCGGTCTGGAAGTCCCGGCGGGTGGCGTTGGGGGTGTACTGCTTGACGTAGTCGACGCCGTTGTACATCGCGACGACCTTGCCGGTCTTCGGGTCGACGGAGGCGCCGCCGGCGCGGACGTAGGTGTCGACCTCGCGGTTCTCCTGGTCGAGGCGGTCCATGAGGTTGTCGTCGACGGCCTTGACGAAGGCGTCCTGCTTGTCCTTCTGCAGGGTGGTGGTGATGCGGTAGCCGCCGGCGTCGAGGGAGGCCTCGTCGACGATCTCGTTGTCGACGAGGTGTTCCTTGACGACGTTGACGATGTAGCCGCGCTGGCCGGACATGCCGGTGGAGTGGGTGGTGCGCTTGGGCACGGGGAAGGTGAGGCGGGCGCGTTCGGCGGGGTCGAGCCAGCCTTCGTCGACCATGCCGTCGAGGACGTAGTTCCAGCGGTCCTCGACGAAGGCGCGGTTCTCGGGGTGGGCGACGACGTCGTACTGGCTGGGGGCGTTGACGAGGGCGGCGAGGTAGGCGGCGCGGCCGGCGTCGAGTTCGGAGGCGTCCATGTCGTAGTAGGCGTGGGCGGCGGCCTGGATGCCGTAGGCGCCGCGGCCGAAGAAGCTGGTGTTGAGGTAGCCCTCGAGGATCTCGTCCTTGGTCTGGTTGCGGTCCAGCTTGATGGCGATGAAGAACTCCTTCACCTTGCGGGTGACGGTCTGTTCCTGGCGCAGGTAGTAGTTCTTCACGTACTGCTGGGTGATGGTGGAGCCGGACTGCTTGCCCTTGCCGGTGAGGGTGTTCCAGGCGCCGCGGACCATGGCCTGGGGGTCGACGGCGGACGCGGTGTAGAAGTCGCGGTCCTCGGCGGCCAGCATGGCGTGCCGGGCGTCCTCGGAGATCTGGGAGAGCGTGACGTTCTCGCGGTTGACCTCGCCGTCGCGGGCGATGACGGAGCCGTCGGCGTAGAGGTAGACGTTGGCCTGCTGGGTGGCGAGGGCGTTGGCGGCGGGGATCTGGACGAGGGCGTAGCCGAGGAGGAAGCCGCCGGCGAGGAGCAGGGCGGTGACGAGGAACGTGCCGAGGACCATGCGCCGGGTGGGGACGAGGCGGCGCCAGCCGGTGCGGCGGGCCTTCAGGGCGGCCCGGCGTTCCTCGCGGGCGGCCTTCTTCGCCGCGGCGGGGCCGGTTCCGCTCTTTCCGCCGGGTTCGTCCGTTCGCGTGAGGGCGGGGTCGTCCGTCCGGGGGTCGTCCGTCCGTGGGCCGTCCGGTGTGGCGTCGGGCGGGCCGCCGGCCGGCGCCGTGTCGCGGGGACCTGTGTCACGGGCCTCGCCGCCGTTCTTCCGCTGCGGGGCGTCGGCCGCCTGAGGCTCGTGCGACGCCCGGTCCGGACGGGGCTTCTTCGGCTGCGGCTCGTCGCTCATGTCGTGCACGGACTCCTGATTCGCCTCGTTCGTTCCCGTACGCCTCATGCGTGTGCGTACGCCTCGTGCGTCCTCTTATTGAAGACTGTCGCATCCGTCGTCGCGTTCGCCGGGCGGCGACGCGCGTCGTGCACCGTGCGGCTTGTCACCCGTACGGTCGCGCCGGGTGTTCACCTGACCGGAGGACGGGCCGGAAAACCCGTGGCGGCGGATCTGCCGCACCCCGTAGGCTCCTGCGCTTCGGTGCGGACGGCGGAGGGGGACGGAAGGCGTGGGTTCGGCACGGTTGTACCTGGCCGTGGCGGTGCGGGGTTTCCGGCGGTACGCGTCGTACCGGGCGGCGACCGCGGCCGGGGTGTTCACCAACACGGTGTTCGGGCTGATCCTCGTGTACACGTACCTGGCGCTGTGGGACGAGCGTCCGGACCTCGGCGGGTACGACCAGGCGCAGGCGGTGACGTACGTGTGGCTGGGGCAGTGCCTGTTCGCGGCGCTGGCGCTGCAGGGCGGGGGCGTCGAGGCGGAGCTGATGGAGCGCATCCGCACCGGTGAGATCGCGGTGGACCTGTACCGGCCGGCGGATCTGCAGCTGTGGTGGCTGGCGGGCGACCTGGGCCGGGCGGTGTTCCAGCTGCTGGGGCGCGGGGTGGTGCCGTTCCTGGTGGGCGGGCTGTTCTTCCCGACGGCGCTGCCCTCGCGCTTCGACACCTGGGCGTGGTTCGCGGTGGCGGTGGCGCTGGCGGCCGTGGTGAGCTTCGCGATCCGCTACCTGATGGCGCTGAGCGTGTTCTGGCTGCTGGACGGCACGGGCGTGAGCCAGGTGATGATGATCCTCGGGGTGTTCTTCTCGGGCATGGTGCTGCCGCTGAACGTCTTCCCGGGCGGGTTCGGCGACGTGGCGCGGGCGCTGCCGTGGGCGGCGCAGCTGCAGGTGCCGGCGGACGTGCTGCTGGGGGAGACGGCGGTGGCGGGGGCGTTCGCCTTCCAGGCGGTGTGGGCGGTGGTGCTGCTGGCGGCGGGCCGGCTGGTGCAGTCGGCGGCCACGCGCCGGGTGGTGGTGCAGGGTGGCTGAGCGCGGCGGGGTGCGGGAGGGGCTGCGGGCGTACCGGATGATCGCCGGGATGTGGGTGCGGTCCGGCATGACCTACCGGGTGTCGTTCGTGGTCACGCTGCTGGGCAACCTGGTGATGACCGGGCTGGACTTCGTGGGGATCCTGCTGATGTTCTCGCAGGTCGACTCGCTGGCCGGCTGGTCGCTGCCCGAGGTGGCGTTCCTGTACGCGGCGTCGGTGACGTCGTTCGGGCTCGCGCACCTCGCGGCGGGTTCGATGACGCAGCTGGGGTCGCGGATCCGGGACGGTTCCTTCGACGTGCTGCTGGTGCGTCCCGTGCCGGTGCTCGCGCAGGTCGGCGGGGACCGCTTCTCGCTCCGCCGCTTCGGCCGGGTCGTGCAGGGCGGGGTGGTGCTGGGCTGGGCGCTGGCGGCGGCGGACGTCGACTGGACGGTGTCGAAGGCGCTGCTGGTGCCGCTGATGGTGGTGGCCGGCGCGGCGATCTTCATGGCAGTGTTCGTGGCGGGCGCGGCGTTCCAGATCTACGCGCAGGACGCGGCGGAGGTGCAGAACGCGTTCACGTACGGCGGGACGACGATGCTGCAGTACCCGCCGGCGGTGTTCGGGAAGGACCTGGTGCGCGGGGTGACGTTCGTGCTGCCGCTCGCCTTCGTCAACTGGGTGCCCGCCGCCCATGTCCTGGGGCGCCCGTACCCGCTGGCGCTGCCGGAGTGGGCGGCGTTCGCGTCGCCGCTGGTGGCGGCGGGGTGCTGCGCGCTGGCGGGTCTGGCGTGGCGGACCGGTCTCAGGTCGTACAGGAGCGTGGGGAGTTGAGCGGGCGGATGGACACGACGGCCGAACCGGACACCGGTGGGGGAGCGGGGGCCTTCATCGAGCTGGACCGGGTCGAGAAGGTCTTCGACGTGCGGAGGCGGAAGGGGCTGCTGCGGCGGGAACGGCACCAGGTGCGGGCCGTGGACTCGATCTCCTTCACGGTGGCGCGCGGCGAGATGGTCGGCTACATCGGGCCGAACGGCGCCGGGAAGTCGACGACGATCAAGATGCTGACGGGCATCCTCACCCCGAGCGGCGGCCGGCTGCGGGTCGCCGGGATCGACCCGTCGCGGGAGCGGACCCGGCTGGCGCACCGCATCGGGGTGGTGTTCGGGCAGCGCACCACGCTGTGGTGGGACCTCCCGCTGATCGACTCGTACAAGCTGATGCACCGCATGTACCGCATCCCCGACGGCCGGTACCGGGAGAACCTCGCCCGGCTGGTCGAACTGCTGGACCTGGGGGACCTGTTGGAGGTGCCGGTGCGGCAGCTGTCGCTGGGCCAGCGGATGCGCGGGGACATCGCGGCGGCGCTGCTGCACGACCCGGAGGTGCTGTACCTGGACGAGCCGACGATCGGCCTGGACGTCGTCTCCAGGACCCGGGTGCGGGAGTTCCTGCGGCAGGTGAACGCGGAGCGCTCCACGACGGTGCTGCTGACGACGCACGACCTCCAGGACATCGAGCAGGTGTGCTCCCGCGTGATGGTCATCGACCACGGCCGGCTGGTGTACGACGGGGCGCTCGCCGGGCTGCACGAGGTGGGGGAGAGCGAGCGGACGCTGGTGGTGGACCTGGAGCGGGAGTGCCCGCCGGTCGAGGTGCCCGGGCCCGCCCGGGTGGTGCGGGTGGACGGGCCCCGCCAGTGGGTGGCGTTCCCGGCGGCACAGTCCGCGGCCGGGCTGGTGGCGCGGATCGCGGAGCGCTACCCGCTGGTCGACCTGTCGGTGCGGGAGCCGGACATCGAGGCGGTCATCGCGAAGATGTACGCGGAGCGGGCCGGGCGGGCGCCGACGCGGTCCTCGTAGCCGTGCGGCGGGGACAACTCGTAGGCTGCTGGGTATGACCGACGACGCACCCGCACCGGACCTCCGTGCCTCCGACGCCGACCGCGAACGGGTCGCCGAAGTCCTCCGGGAGGCCCTCGCGGAGGGTCGTCTGGACATGGAGGAGTTCCAGGAGCGGCTGGACGCCACCTACCAGGCGCGCACCTACGGGGAGCTCGCGCCGATCACCCGTGACCTGCCCGCCTCGGGGGCGACGGTCGTCCCCTCGGTCTCGCCGGCGAAGGACCCGGCGCCGGGCGGCGGTTGGGCGGACCGCATCGTCGGCGGGGACGACTCGGGGACGTCGACCTGGGCGGTCGCCGTGATGAGCGGCTTCCAGCGCAAGGGGCGGTGGACGGCGCCCCGGCGCTTCAACTGCTTCGCCTTCTGGGGCGGCGGCGAGATCGACCTGCGCGAGGCGAACTTCGCGGACCGCGAGATCGTCGTCAACGCCGTCGCGATCATGGGCGGGATCGACGTGATCGTGCCGCCCGGCGTGGAGGTCGTGGTGCGCGGCGTCGGCATCATGGGCGGCTTCGACCACCGCGAGGAGGGCGTGCCGGCCGAGCCGGGCGCCCCGCGCGTGATCGTCACCGGGCTCGCCTTCTGGGGCGGGGTCGGCGTGCAGCGCAAGCTGCCCCGCGCGGAGCGGCAGCGGCTGCGCGAGGAGCGGCGCCGGGAGAAGCTGGAGCGCAAGGAGGAGCGGCGCCGGCAGCACCTGGAGCAGACGGAGCAGCAGCGGCAGGAGCACCTGGACCACGCCGAGCGGCACCGCCGGGAGCTGGAGGAGTCCCGCCGCCTGCACGACCCGCTGAACCTGCACGGCGCGCGGGAGCGGCGCGAGCGGCGGCCGGAGGACGGCTGACACGTCCCGCCGGTCCGGCGGCGGGTCACAGCCGGGCCGGCGCCCCGCCCTCCAGCGCCTTCAGCTCGAACGCCTCCGCCATGCGCGCGTACCCCTCGTCGCTGGGGTGCAGCCCGTCCCCGGAGTCGTAGCCGGCCCGGAACCGGCGCGGGTCGTACCCGTCGCGCACCGCCTCGTCGAAGTCCACGACCTCGTCGAACACGCCGCCGTCGCGGATCTCCGCGTTGACCCGCTGCCGCACGTCCTCCCCGGACGGGGTGTACGCGCGGTGCCCGCGGTACGGCATGAGCGTCGCCCCGACGACCTTGAGCCCCTGGGCGTGCGCCCGTTCGGTCAGGGCCGTCAGCCCGCCCACGATCCGCTCGGGGTCGGCGGTGCCCGGCGCGCGGAGGATGTCGTTGATGCCGAGCACGACGACCACGACCCGGACGTGGGCTCGGCCCAGCACGTCCCGGTCGAAGCGGCGCAGTGCGCTGGGGTTGCGCGGCGGCAGCCCGGGCCCGTCGGTGAGCACGCGGTTCCCGCTGAGCCCGGCGTTGACGACGCTGTAGCGGGGGAGGTCGCGGCCGGCCGCGAGGTCCGTGCGCAGCCGGTCCGACAGCACGTCGGGCCAGCGGGCGTCGGCGCCGACGGTGGAGGAGACGCCGTCCGTGAGGGAGTCGCCGAGGACGACGACCGTGCCCTCGGAGTCGTCGCTCAGCACGTCCAGCGCGGTCACGTACCGCCAGACGGTGCTCTGCCCGTCATAGGCCGCCCCGGTGGTGTCGCGGGTGTGCTCCCCCTCGGCGACCCAGGAGATCTGCCGGGCGTGCTCGTGGTACGTCACCGGCCCGGACGGGACGGGGGAGTACGTGCTGATCAGCACGTGCCCGTCGCGCGGGATCCGCACGCGCACGGCGTCGCTGACCACCTGCCCGCCCGCCGGGACGACGACGGACGGGCTCCCGGCGAAGGTGAGGGCGCGCATCGTGTCCGCGAGCGCGGCGGCGGTGTCCGGACCGGCGGAGACGGCGATCGACGCGTGCGTGAGGGTGAGGGGGGTGCGGCCGTGGAGGTTGGACAGCGTGACGCGGGCGCGGGTGCCGCCGGCACTGGTGTGCACGACGTTCCGCACGGACCGGCCGGCGAGACCGACGCTCTCCGTGCCGGGTTCGCCGCCGCCCGGCGCGGTCGCCCAGGCGGTGACCCAGGTACCGGCGGAGGCGGGCGCGACGGGGTCCCCGGGCCGGCCGGCCCCCCGCGCGAGGGGGTCCCGCCCCCGCGCGCCGTCGGCCGACGCCCCGACGAAGATCACGGCCGACACCGAGACGACCGCCGCGACCATCGCGGCGAGCAGCGCCCCGTACCGCGCGGGGCGCGCCGGCCGGGCGGAGGTTTCCGGTCCGGCGGGGCGCTTCTGCCGGGCGGAGCTCCCCGGTCCGGCGAAGGGCTCAGGTCCGGCGGGCCGCCTCCGCCGGGCGAAAGGCTTCCGTCCGGCGGGACGCTCCCGCCGGACGGTTCGCTCCGCCCCGGCGGCCGGTGTCGCCGGGACGCCGTCACGACGCCGGGTCATGCTGTTCCGTTCTCCTCGGGAGGCGGGAGCCGCGGTCGGGGCTCCGGTCCGACGCACCATGGTGGGCCAGGGCGGGGGGACCGTGCGCGGGACGCGGCCGACGATCGTCCGGGCGGCCCCGGGGAGCGAACCCGGGCGGGCCTTGGGAGGGTGCTTCCGAGCGGCCCGGGGTGTCCGGGCGGCCCCGGGGGTACCCCTGGGTGACGTCCCGGGACAATCTCCCCGAGGACAGACGCCGGGAACTCCTGTTCCGTTCCAGGAGTCGGTCAGGAAGGGACAATGCGTGAGGGAATACCGAACGGGTGGAGCGGATGGAACGGACTGAGACGGCGGACCCCGAGGACCGGGACGCCGCCGAGCAGCGTGCCCGCACGGGCGCTGCCACGAACCGCGCGATGACGACGTTCAGCCCCGCGGACGAGGAGAAGCAGCGCGGGGTGCGCCAGATGAAGCTCACCGCCACCGGCCTGCTGGTCTTCGTGGCCCTCGTCTACGTCCTCGCCGAGTGGGCCTCCCACCGGGGCGCCGGCGCCTGGGCGGGGTACGTCGCCGCGGCGGCCGAGGCGGGCATGGTCGGCGCGCTGGCCGACTGGTTCGCCGTCACCGCCCTCTTCCGGCACCCGCTGGGCCTGCCCATCCCGCACACCGCGATCATCCCCACCAAGAAGGACCAGCTGGGCACCGCCCTCGGCGACTTCGTCGGGGAGAACTTCCTCTCCGAGGACGTCGTGCGCGGACGGCTCCGCGCCGTCGGCATCGGCAGCAGGCTCGGCGCCTGGCTCGCCGTCCCCGAGCACGCCGACCGGGTCACCGCGGAGGTGTCGGCGGCCCTGCGCGGCGCGCTGACGGTGCTGCGCGACTCCGACGTGCAGGCGGTCGTCGGGGAGGCCGTCACCCGCCGCGCCGAGGCCCAGGAGATCGCGCCCGGCATGGGCAAGATGCTGGAGCGGATCGTCACCGACGGCGGCCACAAACGCGCGGTGGACGTGGTGGTCTCCCGCGCCCACGACTGGCTGGTGCTGCACAGCGACGCCGTGATGGACGCCGTGCACGGCGGCGCCCCCGGCTGGACGCCCAAGTTCGTGGACCGCAAGGTCGGCGAGCGCGTCTACAAGGAACTGCTGCGCTTCGTCACCGAGATGCGCGACATGCCCGGCCACCCCGCGCGCGGCGCCCTGGACCGCTTCCTGACGGACTTCGCGACCGACCTCCAGTCCGACACCGACACTCGCGCCCGCGTCGAGCGCCTCAAGGGCGACATCCTGGGCCGCAGCGAGGTGCAGGACCTGATCGCGTCCGCCTGGACGGCCGTACGGGGCATGATCGTGTCGGCGGCGGAGGACGAGCGCAGCGAACTGCGGCTGCGCCTGCGGGCGTCGCTGCTGTCGCTGGGCGCCCGCCTGTCGCTCGAACCCAAGCTCCAGGGCAAGGTCGACGGCTGGCTGGAGAGCGCCGCGGTGTACGTGGTGACCACCTACCGCAAGGAGATCACCTCCCTGATCACGGACACGGTGGCGAGCTGGGACGCCGAGCACACGACGAAGAAGATCGAGGCCAACATCGGCCGCGACCTGCAGTTCATCCGCATCAACGGCACGGTGGTCGGCTCCCTGGCGGGCCTGGTGATCTACACCGTCTCGCGGGCGCTGGGCGCGTAAGGGCGCGGGCGGGGCCGTACCGGGCGAGCGGGGGCGGGTGCGCCCCGGGCGTGAAATCGGCGGGCTCGGGGCACAAGGGGTTCACTTCGTCGAGGAGGGAGCCCATGGCGACAGCGCAGCCCGGGACGGGACGCACCATCACGACCGACATCTCCGCGCGTCTGGACCGCCTTCCGTGGTCCCGTTGGCACTGGTCCATCGTGATCGGCCTGGGCACCGTCTGGATCCTGGACGGGATGGAAGTCACCATCGTCGGCAACATCGCCAGCCGGCTGGCGGAGCCCGGCAGCGGCCTGGACATCACGTCCGGCCAGATCACCGGCATCGCCGCGGCGCTCTACGTGGCGGGCGCCTGCACGGGCGCGCTGTTCTGGGGGCGGCTGACCGACGTCTACGGCCGCAAGAAGCTCTTCCTGATCACCCTGGCCGTGTACCTCGGCGCCACCGCGCTGACCGCGCTGGCCTTCGACACCTGGTGGTTCTTCCTCTTCCGCTTCCTCACCGGCTTCGGCATCGGCGGCGAGTACGCGGCCATCAACTCCGCGATCGACGAGCTGATCCCGGCGCAGTACCGGGGGCGCGTCGACCTGATCATCAACGGCAGCTACTGGCTGGGCGCCGTCGGCGGCGCGCTGCTGTCGATCGTCGCGCTGAACACGTCGGTCTTCCCGGTGAACGTCGGCTGGCGGCTGACCTTCGCCCTGGGCGCCGTCCTGGCCCTGGTGATCCTCCTCGTACGCCGGCACGTCCCCGAGAGTCCACGGTGGCTGCTGATCCACGGCCGGGAGGAGGAGGCCGAACAGATCGTCCGCGGCGCCGAGCGGATGATCGAGGCGGAGCGGGGCGAACCGCTGCCCCCCGCCGAGGGCGAGATGGTCATCCGCCAGCGCGAACGCACCACCTTCGGCGAGATCGCCCGCACGGTCTTCGCCAAGTACCGCAAGCGGGCGGCCCTCGGGTTCGCGCTCTTCGTCGGCCAGGCGTTCCTCTACAACGCCATCACCTTCGGCTACGGCGCGATCCTCACCCAGTTCTTCGACGTCCCCTCCGGCAACACCGGCTACTACTTCGCGGTCATCGCGCTCGGCAACTTCCTGGGCCCGCTGCTGCTGGGCAAGCTGTTCGACACGGTCGGCCGGCGGATCATGATCTCCGGCACGTACGTGCTGTCGGGCGTGCTGCTGTTCGCCACGGCCTGGCTGTTCGACCGCGGCTCGCTGGACGCGACCACGATGACGGCCTGCTGGTCGGTGGTCCTGTTCTTCGCCTCGGCCGGCGCGTCCAGCGCCTACCTCACGGTCTCCGAGATCTTCCCGATGGAGACCCGGGCCATGTCCATCGCCTTCTTCTACGCCGTCGGCACCGCCGCGGGCGGCATCAGCGGCCCGCTGATCTTCGCCGGCCTCACCGAGTCCGGCGTGGTGTCCGACGCGGTCCTGGCCTTCCAGATCGGCGCGGGCCTGATGGTCGCGGCGGGCGTCGTGGCGGTGTTCCTCGCGGTGAACGCGGAGCGGCGCTCCCTGGAGGACATCGCCACCCCGCTGTCGGCGGCGAAGCCGCAGGGAGAGCCGGCGAGTAGGTGACACCAGGGCGCGAGGCCCGGGGGGATGCCGCTTCCCCCGGGCGCCCGGCGCCGGCCACCGCAGGCCGGAGAGCCGGGCGCCCGCGCGTGTGCGGCAGGCGGACGTCCGCGCGTGTGCGGCAGACGGGTCCGCGCGTACGGCAGGCGGGTTCAGCCCCGCCGGTCGGCCACCGCCCACGAGGCGAGGGCGACCGCGCCGGCCACCCCGAACACGGCGGGCCAGGCGCCGACCTTCTTCGCCAGCGGGTGCGACCCGGCGAAGGCGGCCACGTACGCCGCCGACAGCGCGCCGGCCGCCGGGCCGCCCGCCCGCTCCCGCCACTGCTGGGCGGCGGCGACCCCGGCGGCGGCGAGCACGACCCCGCCGAGCTGCCGCTTACGGGTCCAGCGGGCCACGCCGTACCCGCCGACGAGCCCGCTCGCGGCCACGACCGAACTGGGAACCTTCGCCATGCCTGCTGCCTCCTGCCACTACGCCCCGCGGGGCGCGGAAAACCACGGACCTCGAGGCTAACGCGCCTGGTGACGCCCCCTGCCACCAGCCCCGGAGCAACCGCCCGCCCAAAACTGAGTCTGTGGTTGTCAACTTTCCTCCCGATGAGTTATATAAGGAATTGACCCGTGGGGCATCGCACAGACGACTTCACAGAAAGGAGTGGACTGTGATGCTCATGCGCACCGACCCTTCCCCAGCTCTCGGCTTCGCTCGAGTCTGGGGAGACCCCTATCGCGATCTCGACCGGCTCACGCAGCAGGTCCTCGGTCCGGCCGCCCGCGCGTCGGCGATGCCGATGGACGCCTACCGGGCAGGGGACGACTTCGTCGTTCACTTCGACATCCCCGGCATCGACCCGGAGACCATCGAGCTCGACGTCGAGCGCAACGTCCTGAACGTCCGGGCCGAGCGCCGTTCGTCGGCCCCCGACGACGCGGAGACGGTGGTCGCCGAGCGTCCGACCGGCACCTTCACCCGGCAGCTCTTCCTCGGCGACACCCTGGACACCGAGCGCATCGACGCCACGTACGACGCGGGTGTCCTGACCCTGCGCATCCCGGTGGCCGAAGCGGCCAAGCCGCGCCGCATCCGGATCACGGGCGGCGACAGCCGCAAGCAGCTCGCAGCCTGACACGCGCCCACCCCTTCCACGCGTCCCGCGGCCTCCCCCTCCGGCCCGCGGGACGCGCCCCCACGCCGTACGCCCGAGGCGGGCGACGGCCCACCGGACCGGCCGGACCGACCGGCCCACCGGCCCACCGGCCCACCGGACCGACCGAACTACCGGGCCGACCGGACTACCGGGCCGACCGGACTACCGGACCGACCGGCCAGTCGGCCGACCCGGCCGACCGGCACCCCGGCCCCGGAGAACCGAATACCGGAGAAGGAGAGGAGCTTCGGATGACCACGCTGACGCCGCAGAGGCCTACGATCCCGCAGCCCGGAGGCGCCACCCCGGCGCCCGGGCAGCGCCCGGCGCAGGACCCCGCCTGGCGCGGACTCGTCGACGCCGTACGGGAGGCCGGGCAGTACCCGACGCGGTCGGAGGCGGAGAGCGTCACCCGCATCGTCCTGTCCGCCCTGGGCGGCCACGTCGTCGGGGACGAGCGCGTCGACCTGGCCCGCGCCCTGCCCGAGGAGGCCGCGCGGGTGGTCGCCTCGCAGATCCCGGCGACCCGCCGGCTCACGGCGGCCGAGTTCGTCGACTCGGTGGCGGCCCGCATCGAGGGCGCGACCCCGGCCACGGCCCGCTGGGACGTCAGCTCCGTCCTCAGCGTGCTGCCCCCGCTGGTCGGCGACGAGCTGGTGACCCGCGTCCTGGACCAACTCCCGCCCGGCTACGCCCTGTTGTTCGGCCGGGCGGAGCTGACCCCGGCGGCGTGACGACCACGCCGTAGCTCCCCTTCCTCACCGATTCCTCACTGACGGACGCCCCCGCGCCCCGCCCGGCGCGGGGGCGCTCGTCGCGCGCGGGGAGCGTACGCCCATACACTCCGGGCGCTTGGGAGCGTACGATCGTACGCATGACGACGAACTACTTCGCGGGTGATCCGCGCACGAACCTGGAGCGGATGCGCGCGGGCGACCTGTACATCGCCGACGACCCGGAGATCGGCCGCCGGCTGGAACGCGCCATGCGGCTCGCCGCCCGCTACCAGGCCACGTACCTGGACGAGCGGGACCAGGCCAGGGCGGTCCTCGCCGAACTCCTCGGCTCCGTCGGCGAGGACGTCGAGATCCGCCCGCCCCTGTACGTCGACTACGGCAGCAACATCAGCATCGGCGCCCGCACGTTCGTCAACTACCACCTCACCGCGCTGGACGTCGCCGCCATCACCATCGGCGAGGACTGCCAGATCGGCCCGAACGTCCAACTGCTCACCCCCACCCACCCGGTGGAGCCGCAGCCCCGCCGCGACAAGCTGGAGGCGGCCCGGCCCATCACCATCGGCGACAACGTCTGGATCGGCGGCGGCGCGATCGTCTGCCCCGGCGTCACCGTCGGCGACAACGCGGTCATCGGCGCCGGAGCGGTGGTCACCAAGGACATCCCGGCGAACGTCGTGGCGGTCGGCAACCCGGCCCGCCCCGTCCGCACGCTCTGACGGCCCGCCAGCAGCCCGCATGGCCACCGGACACACCGACCCCCGCCGCCGCGAACGGATCCTCACGGCGGCGCTCGACCTGATCGCCGAGGAGGGCGTCGCCGGCGTCTCCCACCGCAAGATCGCCACCCGCGCCGGGGTGCCGCTCGGCTCGATGACGTACCACTTCACCGGCATCGACGAACTGCTGCTGGAGGCGTTCACCGGCTACGCCGACCACGTGGTCGCCGTCTTCGAACGCCACCTCGCCGGCGCCACCACCCCCGAGGAGGCCCGCGAGGCGGTCACCGGCCTCGTCCACACCCTCTCCGAGGGCCCGCGCCGCGACCTGATCCTCGTCCAGGAGCTGTACACGCTGGCGGCCCGCCGGGAACCGTACCGCGCCCTGTGCGTCCACTGGATGCGCCGCAGCCGCGCCCTGCTGGAACGCCACTTCCCCCCGGACACGGCCCGCCGGCTCGACGCCCTGATCGAGGGCCTCACCCTCCACCGCGCCCTCGACGACGACCCGCCGGACCGGTCGGCGACGCGGGAGGCGGTGGACAGGATCACGGAGGCGGACTGAGGGGCGGGCGGCGGCCGGTCACCGGTTCCGGTGAGGGGCGGCCGGCGCCATGCCGGAGGAGACCGACAAGGCCGGAAGTGTTTCACAGCAGCGGTACGAGGAGATCGCAGCCGAGCTGCGGGAAGTCGTCGCCCAGCGCGCCAAGGGCCAGTTCACGATCGGCGACCGCGCCCTGGAGAGCGAGCCGATGCGCCCGCGCGGCCGGTTCGTCGACGTGGAGCCGGCCTGGACGGTCCACCGCGTCCCGGCGTCCATCGGGGGCGAGGCCGAGCGGTTCTCCGTGATCGGGACGCCGCCGCCGGATCGTCGAGAGGTCCCTGGCCCGGATGATGAACGCCCGCCGGCACGTCTGTGACTACGAGCGACTCGGCCAGCACTCGGAGTCTCTCATCACCTGGGCAGCGACACCCTCGTGGCGGGCCGCCTCACCCGCAGCAAGAAGAACCTGACCTGGTCGCCCATCACCCCACCCCCAGGGCACAAGCGGCCTGACCAGGGCTTCCCCGGCCGCCGGATCGAGACCGAAGGAGACCGGGCCTGAGCACACTCAGGCCGGATGGATCACGGAACGCGTGCCAGGGCCCCAGCGCTGTGACGGCCTGCACCGGTCCCGCCCGACCTGTCCTGCGCGCCAGACGCTAGTCGTTCCGCCTGGAACGCCTCGGCCGCTCCACAACCACACTGGCGGCGATCACGTCGTGAAAGCACTGTTTCAGCGGTTTGTTCCACACGCATCTCGCGTTGTTGATGATGTTCAGGAGGGGCACGGCCTGCATCCCAAAATGAGACATGTGGCGACCCAGCGCCCGCCCGTAGGTGAGAGGACGTCCATCCCGGGCGCGCACCACGCGGATTCCGAACAGGAGCTTCCCTGGCGTCCCTCCCCACCAGGCAGTACAGAGCGGGGAGTAACAGAACAGGAGCACAGCGAAAGCCGCAACACCGCCACTGGGGCTCCCGACGAGGTACGCCTCCACGCCCACCAGAGATCCCAGGACCACAACAAACAGGACGACGTCACCGATGAAGGCGGCAAGCCGAGTCAAGGCACTGGCCAGAACCGGCTGCGGCGACCCATCCGGTGGACCGTAGAGCCAGGCGCCGGGCGGCGCCGCATCACCGCCAGGGGCATGCCGTGACTCCGTGGAGGAACCCTCCTGCTCTTCCATGCGGCCGAGTACAGCAGTCCGAGCGTCAGCTTGTCCCCTGTATGCCCATTTCTTCACGAGTCCCGCTGAACGAACGGCGAGACGGAGGATGTCCGCCCGCACCGACCGGACGGATCGCAGAGCTTCTGAGACGGATCGCAGAGCTTCTGAAGGGCGTGCCGACGCACACGGCCGCCCTTTTCCGGGAGGGCCGGTCATCGGACGCGCCGACCGGAGACCGGACGAGGTGCCTGGGACGGGCGTGGAAAGGGAGCGTGGGCGCCCGTCCCGGGCCCGGCTCAGAGTTCCCGGTAGTAGACCGCGGTCGGGAGCGGGGTGCATCCGAGGCGCTCGTAGAGGGCGCGGGCGGGCGCGTGGAAGGGATCGCCGCCGGTGCCGATCTCGACGACCTCCGCGCCGAGGCTCCGCATGTGCGCGAAGGCGTGCTCGCACAGGGCGGTGCCGACCTGGTGGCGGCGGCGCCGGGCGGCGACGGCGAGGTGGCTGACGGCGCCGTTCCGGCGGTCCGGGTCGACGCTCCACGCCACGTAGCCGGCGATGCCGTCGCCGTCGTCGGCCTCGGCGACCGCGACGTACAGGTGCCGCTCGGGGGCGTGGAGCCGGGGGACCTCACGACGGTAGTCGTCGCGCCAGTCGCCGTGCTGGTTGGTGAAGACGGCCTCGCCCACCAGAGGGCGGAAGGAGTCCTCGTAGAACGGCCGGAACGTCTCGATGGTCAGGTCGGTCAGGGACGCGAGGTCCTGCGGGGTGTACGCGCGGATGCGCATGGGAGTGCGCCTTTCGGGCTGAGGGCTGGACGCCCGGAGGGAAGGGGGCACCGGTCGGCCCGCTCCCGGCCGGAGACACCGGCGGTGAGCAGGGCCCTCAGCGGCGCGTACGCCAGGCGGCGAAGCACTCCATGGCTCCCAGCGTAACCCCGGACGGTGCTCGCCCGGACCGGCGCCGGAGCCGGGAACGCGGGACCGGTCGCCTGTCCGGGAGCCGGTACGGACGTCACCGTTCGTCCGTCTGCTCGCCCGCCCGCCCGACCAGGCGACCCGGTCCCGGCGTACCGCGTAAATCGATTGTCGCCCGTCCACCCGGCCCGATAGGAAGGGCCGCATGCTGAAGGGAACCAGGGTCGGCCTCAGGGACCGGCACGAGGACGACCTACCGGTCCTGCGGGCCGAGCTCTACAACGACGTGGTCAACGCCGCGCGCGCCGAGGGCGGCCCGTGGCGGCCGGTCACGGCGAAGGACCCCCGGCTCACCGTCGACGACCCCCCGGAGGATCGCGCCCCCTTCTCCGTGGTGGAACTCGAGGGCGGCACCCTGATCGGCACCGCGAACCTGTGGGGCATCGACACCCACAACCGCAACGCCCACCTCGGCATCGGCCTGCTCCCCGCCGCCCGCGGCAAGGGCTACGGCACGGACGTGGTCGCGGCCCTCTGCTCCTACGGCTTCGTCGTGCGCGGCCTGCAGCGCCTCCAGATCGAGACCCTCGCGGACAACGAGGCCATGATCCGCGCCGCCGAACACAACGGCTTCGTCCGCGAGGGAGTGCTCCGCTCCTCGGCGTGGGTGCTGGGGGAGTTCATGGACGAGGTGGTGTTGGGGCTGCTGGCGGGGGAGTGGGACGGGGGTAAGGGGGCGTAGTTCGTCGCCTGCCTCCGAGCGCCGGCGTCTCCGAGAGAGGCGCCGCGGTCATCCCCTCTTGAGCGCCTGGAGGAAGACGCCCCAGGCGGATCCCGTCACGGTGACCACAGGCCCGTCGACCGTTTTGCTGTCTCGTACATGGGCGCGCGTCGAGGTGATCGCGCACTCCACGCACTCACCGTCCGCTTCCCGGACTGCGGCCGGAATTCTGTTGGCAGTCAGTTTTCTTCAGGTACATTCCACGGGCCCTGGAGCGCGCCCTGTGACCGACCCTGACGGACAGATCGCCCGTGGTCTCGTCCACACACCGTCCGTGGGCCCCGGCACACCGTGCCGGGGCCCACGGCCTGCGAGGAACGAGGATTGCCGCCATGCCGTACACGCGCATCGCCAAGGGCGCCGTCACCGTCATCGCCGCTACCGCGGTCTGCCACTCCCTGATGTCCGCCGGCTACGCCTGGGCGAGCGACAGTAGAGCGACGGACGAGGCCACGATAGGCTCCGGCGCCTTCGAGTTCCTCCTCACCACGGCCGCTTCCTGGGCTTTCATGCCCCTCCTGCTGTGGGCCGGCATGCGGGTGATGGGCGAGGCCGGCAACGCCGTGCTCGTACTCGTCGGTGGGCTGGTCTGGGCGGGGCTCTCCGGGTACTACATCGATGACATCGACCGCGCGGGCGGGCACATGCCGGTCATGGCCCTCGCCGCCTACGTCCTTCTCGGGACGGCGCTGGCCGGGATGGATTCGGGCCGCCGCGGCTGAGCCCGCCGTTCACGGTACGTGCCGTCCGGGCCGGTCATCGCCCCGTTTCTCCTCCGGGCAGCGTGCGTCCGGGTTCGGGTGCGCTGCGGGAGCCGGTCGGTCCTGTGAGCTCCGCGGCGCGCTTCCAGGCCTGCGGGGTCTCCGGGCCACTGCCCACACCGGCAGCAACTCCTCACAGACCGCACCACCCGAGGGCGGCGCGCACGACGGTCGGTTCCACGAGCGCGTCCAGGTCGCGAAGACGTCGACACCGCGTGTACGGGAGGGCTCGACCGCGTCTTTTTCCCGATCCACGCCGCCGAACGCAACGGCTTCGTCCGCGAGGGAGTGCTCCGCTCCTCGGCGTGGGTGCTGGGGAAGGTCGTGGGCGAGGTGGTGTTGGGGCTGTCGGCGGGGGAGGGGGCGTAGTTCGTCACCTGGCCCGCACGGCCCTTACGCGCTCGGGGTGCCCTGCCTCAAGGAGCGTATGAACATGCACCAAGGTTCAGTTCCGACGCGAACTACCGGCCCTCCAACCCACTTTGAGTCACGTATCAGTGTGCCCGTCTCGACGTGTGCGCATTGGACGCACTCCGTGCCACTGCCGCCGCTGTAGGACGAGGTGATCCACGTGAGCTGGGACAGTGCCGTCATCAGGTCTCCTTGCTGATCCGGTCGATGAGATCGGTGGAGGACTCGAAGTCGAGTGCCTGGGCGCTGAGGTACTCGAACGCCAACTTATAACGCTCGAGTTCTTCGGGCTTCTCCATAAACAGCCCACCACCGAGGAGATCCACGTACACCACGTCGAGTTCGGGCGCCTGTCCGCGCAGCACTGCGAAGCTTCCTACTGCCGCGGCGTGCGCGCCCCGGTCGAACGGCAAGACCTGCACGGTGATGCGCGACCGCTCGGCCATCGACAACAGGTGCTTCAGCTGCTCACGCATCACCTCACGGCCGCCCACCCGTCGCCGTAGCGCAGCCTCATCGATCACAGCCCAGAGGTGCGGCGGGTCTTGGCGCTCCAGCAGCTCCTGGCGCTTCATGCGGATGTCGACCATGTGCTGCACTTCGCGCTCCTCGCACTGCACCTCCGAAGCTCTGTGCACGGCTTCCGCGTACGCGCGTGTCTGGAGCAACCCCGGAACGTACATGCAGGCGTAGTGATCCTCACGCACTACCTCGTCTTCGAGGGTGAGCATGAGGTTCATGGACTCAGGGATCGGGTCGGCGAGGGAACGCCACCAGCCCTGAATCCGGGCACCTTTGGCCAGCTCGACAAGGGCCAGGCGCTCCTCATCCGTCGCTCCGTACTCCCGGCACAGCGCGTCAACGGCCGGCCACTTGACCACGCCTTCCTTGGTCTCATAGCGGCTCAGGGTCGCCTTCGAGATGCCCACGCGTGCTCCCGCTTCCTCCAGCGTCAAGCCCGCCATTTCACGGAGTCGGCGGAGGTCGGCGCCCAGCTGACGCCGTCGAGTGGTGGGTCCAACTGGCATGGCACAAGCCCTTCGTGCGAGTTGATCGATCCTTGCCTCCCCGCGTTCGCCACGGCAAGGCGGTGTGCGCCGGGGGCGCGTAAGACACCTCGCGCCCCATCAAGCTCTCAGTGAGAGTTTCATTTTGAGAGTTTCAGTGCAACTCTACGTATGGGGTCGCATTCGAAGCGTCACCATCGTGGCTTACGTAGGAGGAGAAGCGTGGACAAAGCAATTCAGATCCCCTTGTGGCGGTTTCAGTTCCTTGCCGAGCCCGAGGAGATCTCGACGCTGCGGTCGGACGTGCGAGCTCGACTCCATGACTGGGGTGTGCGGGAGGTCATCGACTCGGCTCAGCTATGTGTGAGCGAACTCGTGGCGAACGTGATCACCCACTTGGGTCGTGGAACCCCCGTCAGCCTCACTCTCTTCCTGAGTCGTGCTCGTTTGCGCATTGAGGTGCGGGACCCGGACACACGCGTGCTTCCCACGCTCGTGGAAGCGACCGAGGACGCCGAGAGCGGGCGAGGTCTGACTTTGATCGACGCCTTGTCGGATCGCTGGGGCGTCGAGCTGGAGCAGGACAGTAAGGTCACCTGGTGCGAAATCGTCGCCGCTCCGGTGACGCCACAAGGTGGCGGCGTAGGCAGCACACGCGTGGCGCGAGCAGAACAGATGCTCAGCTCCTACAGTGACGGACGGCTGCCCAGTGGGTCGCGACACAGCCGGATCGGTGCTCTGGCGACGGAGGCGGCGGCCGTCGACCTCATCTCCGACCTCCTGCACTGGCTGAGGGCTCACGGCCATGACGCGGACGACATCTTGGACCGCGCCCAGACGCATTTCGAAGCCGAACTGGGCGCAGCCCCCGGTCCTTCATAAAGCTCAGCCCGCTGCCACCGCCTGGGCGTACGACAGCACGTCCGCCGGGAGGGTGTGCTCCAACTTCCAAGTGATCGCCATCGGCTTACTGCCCTCGTGTCGCTCGTACTCGGCGCGGCCCAGCAGCATCCACGGCTGTGGGCCTCCTATGTCGGTGCTCTTGTAGCGGCGGACGAAGAGCAGTACCTGACTGCCCTGGCTGGCATGGCGCTGGTACCTCAAGCCGGTGGCGGACGACTCCGAGGTCCTGTTCTGGGACTCCCAGTGGAAGCGCGTATCGCTCAACGCAAAGTCGCGATAGCGGGTCTGAGGAGAGAAGTCCTTCTCGTCCTTTTCCAGAGTGACGAACAGTGCATCCGTCGCGATCGACTCACACCACAGCACGCCTTCGCGGAAGTCCCCGGGCACGGAGCCCCCAACATCGGCCTGACCAAGAGCAGGAAGGATCTCTTCGCGGCTGTAGGAAGCATGCACGGTCAGCGGAATGGGGCGGTCGCGGGCTACCCCGAGCAGCGGGATGGGGACGTGCTCCGTGTGAGCGAGGTTGTGGGTCAGCACCTGGCGCAACTCACTGCGGAAAGCTCGCTGCTTACGGAGGACTGCGAAGCCGGCGTCGTAGCTCGAGAATCCCTTCCGGGTGATTCCGCCCAGCGGCCAGAGCTGGAAGAAGAGCATGCGGGCGTAAGCCTGTGTCTGCTCATCGAGGTCGCTGTAAGGAGCCGCGTCGTCTTCGAGGAGACGGGTGTACGCCTGCACGCGGAGCGGATCGTCGACGTGGAGGAAGGCGGGAACTCGCTTGAGTAGTGCAGCCTCCCCTTCGGGAGCTTCCTCATCTAGCAAGCCTGACCGGCGAAGGAGCCCGGTCCAGGAGTTTCCCGTTCCTCGGTACACCTCCTTGATGTCTCGGCCGCTCTCCTCCAGGTACCGACCGAGAAGTGGCTCACGATAGTCCGCCACTTCGCGCGTCAGCGTTTTCACATTGACGTTGAGTTGTTCCTTGATGTTGGCGATGATCGTGCGCTTCGCCTTTTCTTCGAGCATGATTTCGCAGCCAGAGGGCAGCTTCGGAAAGTCATGTTCGATGTGGTGCAGCAGTCGCTTCCGCGTGAAGTTGGTCAGGGCGCGGAACTGGTTCTCGAAGCGGAACTCCCGGCGGTGCTGACCGATGAAGTCCAAGACTGTCAACACGGCCTTGTTGTCGGATCGACGCAATCCCCGCCCCAATTGTTGCAGGAAGACGGTCGAACTTGAGGTGGGGCGAAGGAGCAATAGCGTATCGACGTCAGGGATATCGACACCCTCATTGAAGAGGTCAACGGAGAAGATCACTTGCAGCGCCCCGGATCGCAGATCGGCCAGCGCCTGCCGTCGTTGTTCAGGTGAGGTTTCTCCGGATACCGCAACGGCTTGGAACCCTGCGGCGCGGAAGGACTCCGCCATGAAGTGCGCATGGGCCACAGAGACACAGAACCCCAGGGCGCGCATACGGCTCGGGTCAGCGACCTTCTCCTCGACGGCCTTAACGATGAGGGCCGCGCGTGTCTTGTTGCCCGTGAGAACGTTGCTGAGGGAGCTCATGTCGTACGCCCCGCGCTTCCACTCCACGGAGCTGAGGTCGGTGGTGTCGCTGATGCCGAAGTAGTGGAAGGGGCTCAGAAGCTTGTTGTCGAGGGCTTCCCACAGGCGCATCTCTGCGGCGATACGTCCGTCGAAGAACTCGTCCTGGACGTTCTTGCCATCCATGCGCTCGGGTGTAGCGGTGAGACCCAATAGCTCCATCGGCTTGAAGTGATCGATGATCTTCCGGTAGGTCGGTGAGGTTCCATGGTGGAACTCATCGATCGCGATGACATCGAAATGTGCTGGATCGAGGCGATCCAGTGTCTGTGGATTAAGTGACTGGACACTGGCGAAGACGTGTGTCCAACGTTCCGGAATCTCGCCGCTATACAGCAATTCCCCGAAGTTCGCGTCCAGCAGAATCTCCTGGTAGGTGCGAAGGGACTGCTGAAGGATCTCCTTACGATGCGCCACGAAGAGGAGGCGCAGGTCGCGTTCGTGCTCGTGGCGCAGTTGCTTGTAGTCCAACGCAGCCATGACGGTCTTGCCCGTGCCCGTCGCCGCGACCAAGAGGTTGCGGTGCACTTTGTGGACCTCTCGCTCCACATTGAGGCGTTCCAACATGTCCCGCTGATAGGGATACGGCCGTACTTCTAGGCCAGCTAGCGTGATGGCCTTTCCCGTCGCCGGTGCACCGCCAGCGACGGCGAGTGCGTCACGGAGACGAGGGCCGTCGGCGTCCGGGTCATAGGTTTCGAAGGAGGGGTCGTTCCAGTAGGACTCGAAGGTCGCCTCGAACTTTCGCATGACCTCTGGAGTGGCCACGGAGGACAAGCGCACGTTCCACTCCAAGCCGTCGAGGAGGGCGGCCTTCGAGAGGTTCGAACTTCCGACGTACGCGGTGTCATAGCCACTGTCCCGACGGAAGAGCCATGCCTTGGCGTGCAAACGCGTTGACTGTGTCTCGTAATTGACCTTCACGTCGGCTCGGAAGTCTTGAACCAGTCGGTCCAACGCTCGCCGCTCCGTGGCACCGATGTATGTCGTGGTCAGGACTCGGATGGGCACGCCTCGCTCAGCGGCAGCCCGTAAAGATCGCTCGATGACCCGAATCCCATGCCACTTGACGAAAGCACACAGAAGGTCGACGCGATCCGCCGTGACGAGCTCAGCGCGCAGTTCGAAGCCGAGACTCGGGTCCTCGGGCGCGTTGGTGAGGAGTGCGGCGTCGGAGAGTGGAATGCCGGGGCGTACGGCGAACACTCCGGGCGCCTCTTGGCGCGTGATCGCTAGGAGTTGCTGAGGGCCGTCAGCGATGAGGTCCACCCACTGCTGGGCACCCTTCAGGGTGCTCACGGACTCCAAGATGTGGTTGGCGGCGTGCACCCGCTCCTCCGCGGGCAGGTTCTGCAGGACACGGTGCACGGTGCGTGCGATGTGCCGAGCTAGCACGTGAGGGACCGACTCAGCGCCGACATCTCCTCGCAGCGGATACCAGCCAAGCTGGGCCAACTCGTGCAGTTGCTGCTCAAAGCGGAGCGTGATCAGTTGCTCGTAAATGCCTGCGGCGGGTTGGGACAGATCCTCCAGCTCAGACACGCATGCTCCTTTGATCACGGCTGGGTAGCTGGACCTATGTGTAACAGAGAGCTCTGACAGCCGGAGCTGTTGATGGCCGAAATGATGTGTCAAATGATCTCAACTTGACGGCAGAGATCGAAAGTTCGACAAAAACGATCACTCACGTTTCAGCATGGGTGGATGGCAATCGAACGCGTCATCGGACACATCGAGGGCGTGCCCGTGGGCACGGTGTTCCATCGCCGGAAGCAGGTGCAGGAGGCTCGGCTGCATCGGACGAATCAGCGTGGCATCTCCTGGCTGCTGGACAAGGACGGCAGCAGGGTCAGCGATGCGATAGTCCTGCACGGCGGCTACGTGGACGACGAAGACGAGTGGGACCGCATTCAGTACACCGGCGCCTCGGAGGGGAAGGACAAGGACTCGAGCGGTCGGCTGCTGCGCAGTCAGTCCTGGACCTACACGGACAACGCTGCGTTGCTTCTCAGCTTCGAGCGGGGCTACCCGATCCGAGTGATCCGCGGTTACGAGGGTGATCCCCGTTACTCCCCGTCCAACTCCTACCGCTACGACGGCCTGTACGAGATCACAGAGGTGCGCACCGCGATCTCTAAGTACCCAGCTCCGGATGGGTCGCCGATCAACATCTGCCAATTCGACCTGCGGCGCCTTCCTGAGCAGGACCAGGTGCAGACGGATCTCGAGCGGCACGTGGTGGAGGTGCTGGACGAACTAGGCGACGAGCAGCAGCACGAGGAGAGGTTCCCGCGTGCGCGGAGCATGCGGGTACGCCGCCTGATCCGCGATACGGCTGCCGCGCAACGGATCAAACAACTCTATGGCGGAGAGTGCCAGCTGTGCGGTCTCCGCTTGCTGGGGCCCGACGGCAGGCCCTACTGCGAGGGCGCGCACATACGCCCCTTGGGGAAGCCTCACCACGGGCCCGACGTAGAGCCCAATATCCTCTGCCTCTGTCCCAACTGTCATGTGCGCCTCGACATGGGCGCCGTCACTTTGGATGACGAGGGAAACGTGACCCCGCGGGCGCCTCTGGTGGGAGTCAGCTTGCTGCCGAAACTCGCGGTGCGAGAAGGGCACCACGTTCATCGCGCCTACCTCGGGTACCACCGCCGGTACTGGGAGAGGCGGGGAGGAACTAGATAGCTCGGGCTTCCAGGCGCAACACCCCCGGCCCGGCATAAGCTCCCTCCGTGGTGCAAAGCAGCACCCCCGACGCGGACGCGTACCTCACCGAGGTCCCCGGTGGCCGCGAGGTCGTCCTGGTGCGGCTGCGTGAGTTGTGCCGGGTCGAGCTCCGGGGTTTCATGGAGGTCATGGCCTACGGCATGCCCGCGTACGAGCGGGGCGGTGTCGCCGAGGTCGCCTTCGCGAGTCAGAAGCAGTACATCTCCCTCTACATCATGCGCGGCGACGTCCGGGCCGCCTTCGCCGAGCGGCCGGCCGGCCAGGACGCGGGCAAGGGGTGTCCACGGTTCCGCAAGCCGGACGGTGTCGACCTCGACCTCGTGCGGGACCTGCTGCGGGCCGCCGCCGCGCCGGGGCCGGTCTGCTGACCTCGGGCAGGAACCCGCCGCTCGGCTTCGCCTCCATGGGGCGAGGCCGGCTGCACCCTCCGACATAGGCCGATCTCCGCCCGGCGGGGGACGTCCGGCCCCCGGTGCGGCGGATGAAATGGAGGCAGCGCGCCGAGGCGGCGCGCCCGAGTGCCGGACCCCACGCACGCCGCAGGGGGTGACCCGCTGTCCACCTCACCCCCGGCGCCGCAACGGAAGCATGTCGTCCATTTAAATTGCGTACAATCTAGTTGCGCGCAATCAAATGGCGCGCTACCTTCTACATCAGTGCTCAGCGCACACCAGACCTCAGAGAGGGGCAGTCACCATGCCGTTCATCACCGTCGGCCAGGAGAACAGCACCACCATCGACCTGTACTACGAGGACCACGGCACCGGGCAGCCGGTCGTGCTGATCCACGGGTACCCGCTCGACGGTCACTCCTGGGAGAAGCAGACCGCCGCCCTGCTCGCCGCCGGCTACCGGGTCATCACCTACGACCGGCGCGGGTTCGGGCAGTCCAGCCAGCCCACCACCGGCTACGACTACGACACCTTCGCCGCCGACCTGAACACCGTCATGGAGACCCTGGACCTGCGCGACGCGGTCCTCGTCGGGTTCTCCATGGGCACCGGCGAGGTCGGTCGGTACCTCGGCACCTACGGGTCGGAGCGCGTCGCGAAGGCCGCCTTCCTCGCCTCGCTCGAGCCGTACCTGCTCAAGACGGACGACAACCCCGAGGGCGTCGACGCCGCCGTCTTCGAGGGGATCGAGAAGGCCGTCACCGCGGACCGGTACGCCTACTTCACCGCGTTCTACCAGGACTTCTACAACCTGGACGAGAACCTCGGCACCCGCATCAGCGAAGAGGCCCTGCGCAACAGCTGGAACGTCGCCGCCGGATCCTCCCCGTACGCGTCCGTCGCCGCCGTCGCCACCTGGACCACCGACTTCCGGGCCGACGTGGCCAAGGTCGACGTCCCGGCGCTGATCCTGCACGGCACCGCCGACCGGATCCTGCCCATCGAGTCCACCGGCGAGCCCTTCCACCGGGCCCTGCCCCAGGCCGAGTACGTCGTGATCGAGGGCGCCCCGCACGGCCTGCTGTGGACCCACGCCCAGGAGGTCACCGACGCCCTCCTCGCCTTCCTGGCCAAGTGAGCCGGCCCCACCGGCAAACAGTGCGCCCGGCCGCCGGAGGTATCGGTGGCCGGGCGCATCCGCGCGCACGCGTCAAGGCGCCGCAGCGCTACACCCCGTGACACTCCCCGTACGCCCGCCCCGACCCGCACCAGCACGCCTCCGTGCGCTCCGGCGGCCACGCCACCGCACGCCCCCGCGCCGCCAGCGTGGTCGCGTACTGCGGGAGGAGCGACGCGTCCGACGGGGACGCCAGCTCGGACGCGGCGAACGCCTCGTACGACGGGACCGTGCCCCGCACGATGCCCAGGTTGGGCGTGCCGGAGGCGGCCAGTTCGCGCAGGGCCGCCTCTATCGTCTCCAGGTGCGTCTCGTAGGACGGGTACTCCTCCGCGAGCTCCGGGTACGCCTCCGTCAGCTCCGCCAGCTCGTCGGCCGGCCAGTGCAGCACCGCCACCGGGAAGGGACGGGACAGCGCCTCCCGGTACGCGCCCAGTTCGGCGCGCAGGCGCAGGATCTCCGCCTCCAGCTCCTCCGGGTTCTCCGAGCCCAGCGACCACACGCGCTTGGGGTCGTGCAGCTCGTCCAGGCCGATGGGGAGCCGGTGCGCGGTGTCCGCGAGCGCGTCCCACTCGTCGTGCGGCGCGCCCAGCATCCTGCGCACGCGGTGGCGGCCGAAGAGCAGCGGGTGCGTGGCGCGCGGCGGCTCCGTCACGCCGGTCAGCAGCAGACGCACCGCCTCGGTGAACGTCTCGTGCGCCTGCTCCAGTTCGTCGTGCGCCTCCAGCGCCTCCGCGGCGATCACCCAGGGGGCGGGGTCGCGCGGGGACGCCGTGCGGATGCCGTCGATGATCGCGCGGGCCTCCGCCTCGTGGCCGTACTCCCACAGGTTGGACGCCTTCAGGGCGCGGACCAGGTGCGGCTTGTCCAGGTCGGTGTCCGAGGCCAGCAGGCGGTCGTAGAGGGCCGTCGCGGCCGGGCGGTCGCCGGCCAGCTCCCGGTGGGCGGCGGCCCGCAGCAGCAGGGCTTCGGCGTCCTCGGGGTAGCGGTCGGCGGTCCGCTCCAGACGGGCGGCCTCGTTGATGTGGTCGACGTTTTCGGCAGGCGTGTCGGAGCGCATGGGGGACACCGTACTGCCGACGGGTGACAGAGGAGAGGGACCGAAGTCCTCCGGACACGTGCGGTGACCGCCCCGCCCGCGGAACCGTCGGGGAACCGTGGGGGCCGTCCCGGACGTCGACGTGGTGCCGGGACCGGGACGTGGAGGGGGCTCGGCCGGGACTCGTCCGGCATCCGGCCGACCCGGTCGGCCGGGCGCTGCTCCGGCCCGAGCGGCCGCCGGCAGGCCGTGGGGGCGGATCCCCTGTGACGCCCGCCCGACGGCGGAGCCTGGCACAATGCGGTGCACGACGCACCACGGGACGGAGAGGGGGACACGGCCCATGACACGGCCCATGACGCGGCACACGACCGCAGGCCGGCCGGCCGCGTGCCCCGTGCGCACCCTCCTCGCCGTGCTCTTCCCGCTGCTCCAGATCGCCCTGCTGCTGACCCCGGCCCCCGACGGCGGACTCTCCCTGGTCCACGTCACGCTCGCCGCGACCGCCGCGGCCGGGGCCGCCCTCACCGTGTGCGCCGTGATCGCCGCCCGCAGCGCGCCCGCCGTGCCGCCCACCCGGGTGCGGACGGCCCTGCGCGACCGCGACCGGCGCACCGCCTTCCTGCCCCAGCGAGATCCCGACGCCAAGGGCCGCACCCGGCCCCGAGCGCCCGGTCACGCCCTCCCGGCGACCGCCGCGCAGGGCACCTCGTAGGGCGCCTCGCAGGGAACTTCCTCCAAGCGTCCCTCCGTTCCGCACGCCGCCCCGCGCGCGGGTCGTCATGCCGACCTTCCCGAACCCGTCCCGGCCGTCCGTCGCGCCGGGACCCCCGGCACGACGAGACCCCCGGAGGGCTCACCCATGTCCGTCTTCGCCAGCCTGGTCGAGCACCTCGCCGACCTGCTCCGCCCCCTGTTCGGCCTGTCCGCCGCGGCCGCCGCGATCATCGTGTTCACCGCCCTCGTACGCCTCCTCGTCCACCCCCTGTCCCGGGCCGCCGCGCGCGGACAGAAGGCACGGGCCGCGCTCCAGCCGCGGATCGCCGAACTGCGCCGCAAGCACGGCAAGAACCCCGAGAAGCTCCAGAAGGCCGTGCTGGAACTGCACGCAGAGGAGAAGGTGTCCCCGCTGTCCGGCTGCCTGCCCAGCCTGCTCCAGCTCCCCGCGTTCTTCCTGCTGTACCACCTCTTCTCCAGCGGCACGATCGGCGGCGAGCCCAACGACCTGCTCACCCACCGGCTGCTCGACGCGCCCCTCGGCGGACGGTGGGCGGACGCCCTCGGCGACGGCGGCCCGTTCGGCGGGGCGGGCCTGGTGTACCTCGGCCTCTTCGCCGTCGTCGCGGTCGTCGCGTACGCCAGTTACCGGCTCTCCCGCCGGATGATGGACGCCTCCGCGGCGACGGCGGGCGCGGGAGCGGGCGCGGATCCGCAGGCGCCGGGCCTCGCCGCCATGGGCGGGGTGATGCGGGTGATGCCGTTCATGTCCTTCCTCACGCTGGTCACCGTCGCCGTCGTGCCCCTCGCCGCCGCCTTGTACGTGGTGACCTCCACGACGTGGAGCGTGGTCGAGCGGGCCGTCCTGTACCGGTGACGGCGGGCGCCCGCCCCGCGCGCGGCGGGTCCAGCCGTCCCCGGGCCGAAGCCGGAAGGCGGGGCGGACGTCCGGGCCGTCGTCGGCGTCCCCGGGACACCGGCTGCCCGCCCCTCCATCGCCGGCAGGCGCTCGGTCCGCAGGATCTCCTGGGCGGCTCCCCGCCGTCGGAGTGCCGTCGCACGGTCTTTCAGGGCAGGGAGGAGACTCCGCCCAGGTCGGGGCGGGTATAGCGCCGCGTTATCGCCAACCGTTAGTACCCCGTTGGACGAATCTTCGGGAACCTGTGCCGTACCCCACACCGAACTCCTGTGTCACGGGCAGGAGTTCGGGTGGGGTGCGGCCCCGTGTTCCTCGCCGGGCCGCGTCCCCCACAGCTGAGCACGCACCCCCTGCGTGCCCGTCGAATCGAGGAACCTTGCGCATAACCCGGCTCGTTCCCGCGCTCGCCGCCGCCGCGGTCACCGTCCTCGCACTCCTCAGCCCCACCGCCGCCGCGGCCGAGGCCCCGGCGCCGCCCCCGATCACCAAGGCGCCGCAGCCCATCATCGGCGGCGGTCAGGCCTCCAGCGGTCCCTGGGCCGCGCGGCTGTTCTCCAACGGCCGTGAGACCTGCTCGGCCACCATCATCGCGCCGACCTGGATCCTCACCGCCAAGCACTGTGTCACCGGCGGCGGCCTGTCCTTCCGCATCGGCAGCCTGGACCAGCACAGCGGCGGCACCGTCGCCAACGGCGTCCAGACCTACACCCACGGCTCGGACCTCGCGCTCGTCCGCCTCGACCGCTCCGTGTCCGCGACCTACGCCCGCCTCGGCCAGCCGGGCACCGTCCGCGTCGGCCAGAACGTCCAGGTGTACGGCTGGGGCGCCACCTCCCGGTGCGGCTCCGAGGCCAACTGCCAGTCCCGGTACCTGAAGGTCGCCAACGTCACCGTCACCGGCGGCTGCTCGGACGCCTACGGCGGCTCCGCGATCTGCGCCCGCCGCGGCGACGGCATCACCGCCGGCGGCGACTCCGGCGGCCCGATGATGGCGGACGGCGTCCAGGTGGGCGTCGCCTCGACCAGCGACCGCCAGACGACCACGGCGTACACCAACGTGACGGCGTACCGCTCCTGGATCCAGTCGGTGGCGGGCGTCTGAGGTCTGGATCCCGTCGGTCACGGGCGGCCGGCCGGCCGCCCCGGCCCGCCGTCCGCACACACGGTCCCCGGCCCGGCGCACGTGTCGCTCCGCCTCCCCGGGCCGGGGACGCGCCACGGGCCCCGGCCCCCCACCGCTCGCGCCGTGGTGGGGGGCCGGGGCCCGTGACCCCGGACGACGTACCGGCGAGTCCCCGGGTGCGTCATGCCGGGTGCGCCACGGTGCGCCAAGGGAGAGTCAGGGGCGCCGGGGGCCTCAGCGCGCGGCCAGGAACCGCTCCAGCGCCTCCACCACCATGCGGTGGTCCTGGAGCTGGGGCAGCCCCGACACCGTGACCGCGCCGATCACGCCCACGTCCGCCACGGTGATGGGGAACGAACCGCCGTGCGCCGCGTACGTGTCGGGGTCCAGGCGGGAGGACGCCTCGAACGTCGTCCCCTTGGCGCGGTGCCGGGCGCCCACGAGGTAGGACGCGCAGCCGTAGCGCTCGACCACCCGGCGCTTGCGGGCGATCCAGGCGTCGTTGTCCGGCGTGGAGCCGGGCAGCGCGGCGTGGAAGAGCTGCTGACCCGCGCGGTGGATGTCGATGGCGACCGGGGCCTGCCGCTCCCGGGCCATCTCCACCAGGAGGCAACCCAGCGTCCAGGCGTCCTCATGGGTGAACCGGCGGAAGACCAGACGCTGTTCCTGCGCCTCCAGCTCCTCGACGGTAGGGGTCGCTCCGGACTCGCTCACAGCGTCACCGTCACCTTCTCGGCGGCCGAACGGCGCGCCGCCTCCAGGACGTCGAGGGCCGCGGCCGCCTCCAGCGCGGTCACCGGGTTGGGGCCGCCGTCGCGCAGGGCCCGCGCCACGGCCGCGTAGTAGGCGGGGTAGTCGCCCGGCAGCGTCTCCACGGCACGTCCGCCGCCGGTCACCGGGGACTCCCCGGCGCCGAGGCGGCCCCACAGCTCCTCCGGTTCCGTGCCCCACGCGGCGCCGGACGCGCCCGGGCGCGCACCGTCGCGCAGGGCGGCCTCCTGCGGGTCCAGGCCGTGCTTGACGTAGCCGGCCCTCGAGCCGAGGACGCGGAAGCGCGGGCCGAGCTGGGCGGTGGTCGCGGAGACGTACAGGTGGGAGCGGACCCCGCTCGCGTGGGTGAGCGCGAGGAAGGTGTCGTCGTCGGTCCGCGCGCCCTCGCGGCGGACGTCCGTCTCCGCGTACACCGACGTCACCGGGCCGAACAGGACCAGTGCCTGGTCGACGACGTGGCTGCCGAGGTCGTACAGCAGGCCGCCGATCTCCGCCGGGTCGCCGGACTCCCGCCAGCCGCCCTTGAGCTGCGGGCGCCAGCGCTCGAAACGCGATTCGAACCGGTACACCTCGCCCAGCTCGCCGTCGGCGATCAGGCGGCGCAGGGTGAGGAAGTCGTTGTCCCAGCGGCGGTTCTGGAAGACGGACAGCAGCAGGCCGCGCTTCTCGGCGAGCTCGGCGAGCGCGCGGGCCTGAGCCGCCGTGCCCGCGACGGGCTTGTCCACGACGACCGGCAGACCGGCCTCCAGCGCGGCGGTGGCGAGCGGGACGTGCGTCCGGTTCGGGGACGCGACGACGATCAGGTCCAGTTCGCCCGCGCGCGCCCACAGCGCGTCCGCCGAGGCGGCGACCGTGACGTCCGGGAACTCGGCGCGGGCCTGCGCCTGCCGCTCGGGGTTCGAGGTGACGACCGTGTCGAGCGTGAGGCCCTGGGTCGCGGCGATCAGCGGGGCGTGGAACACGGAACCCGCGAGGCCGTAGCCGACGAGGCCGACGCGGAGGGGAGTGCCAGTCATACCCCTACTTTCGCAACGCTGTTGCCAAAGTGCAAGAGCGGGCCACAATGGGCGGGTGAACAGGACGTACGGCGGTGGCATGCGGGGCGCGGGCGGCGGGGCCAACCTCCTGGCCCTGCGCAGCCACAACACCGCGCTGGTGCTGGACCTGCTGCGCACGGCGGGAGCGGAGGGCATCAGCCGGCTGGAGCTCGCCGAGCGGACCGGGCTCACCCCGCAGGCGGTCAGCAAGATAACCGCCCGGCTCCGCGAGGAGGGCCTCGCGGCGGAGGCCGGGCGCCGGGCGTCCACGGGCGGCAAGCCGCGCACGGTGCTGCGGCTGGTCCCGGAGGCGGGCCACGCGGTGGGCGTGCATCTGGACCGCGACGAGCTCCGGGCCGTGCTGGCCGACCTCGACGGCACCGTGGTCGCGCGGCGGCACGCGCCGCTGGACCTGGGCGCCGGGGCGGAGGCGGTGCTGACACGGGTCGCGTCGGCGGTGGGGGAACTGGGGGCGGAGCTCGCGGGAGGCGGCTCGCTCCTGGGGGTCGGGGTGGCGCTGCCCGGGCCGCTCGACCACCGGCGGGGAGTGCTGCACCGGGTGACGGGGTTTCCCGAGTGGGACGGGTTTCCGCTGCGGGACGCCCTGTCCGAGCGGCTGGGGGCGGTGCCCGTGGTCGTGGACAAGGACACCAACGCGGTGGCGCTCGGGCTGGCGGTCGGGGGTGAGGGCGGGTCCTTCGCCTATCTGCACCTCGGTACGGGACTGGGGGCCGGGCTGGTCGTCGGCGGGAGCGTGCACCGGGGACCGCGGACGGGGGCGGGGGAGTTCGGGCACCAGGTGGTGCAGCTCGACGGGCCGCCGTGCGGGTGCGGGGACCGCGGGTGCGTGGAGGCCTTGTGCCTGGCGGCGGTGGCGCGGGGGGAGACGGCGGAGGCGGCGCGGGTGCTGGGGACCGGCGTGGCGAACCTGGTGGGGCTGCTGGACATCGACCGGGTGCTGGTCGGCGGGCGGACGGTGGAGGCGGCGCCGGAGGTGTTCGTCCGGGGGGTGCGGGCGGTGCTGGAGGCGCGGGCCCGCAGGACGGGCGAGGAGGGGGTCGCGGTGCGGGTGGTCCCCGGGGAGGGGCGGGTCGCCGAGGGGGCGGCGCAGCTGGTGCTGGCGCCGGTGTTCGGGCAGGACGGGTAGCCGCGCGGGCGGGGTCCCGGTCAGTACCCGGTGCGGGTGGGGGCCGGGGGGCGCCGCGCAACCCGGCGCTTGCGGGGCGCCTCCCCCGGAGGGGGTGCCCCCAGCGCCCACCCGTGCCCCTGGGGGTACCACCCAGGCCCTTGAGGCACTGGGGGAGGCACGACTGCCCCCGGCCGGGGTAGGGGGGACGCCGTTCCCACGGTGATCCCATGCTGTTTAGGCTGGGGCTCACGGCACCGCGTACGGCGAGGAGATCGCGCACATGGCAGACCGCAAGCCCATCGAGTCCTGGCTCACCGACATGGACGGGGTGCTGATCCACGAAGGGGTGCCGATTCCCGGGGCCGACGCCTTCCTCAAGAAGCTGCGCGAGTCCGGGCGGCCCTTCCTGGTGCTCACCAACAACTCGATCTACACCCCGCGCGACCTGCACGCCCGGCTGCGCCGGATGGGGCTCGAGGTGCCGATCGAGAACATCTGGACGTCCGCCCTGGCCACCGCCAAGTTCCTCGACGACCAGCGGCCCGGCGGGTCGGCGTACGTCATCGGCGAGGCCGGCCTGACCACCGCGCTGCACGACATCGGCTACATCCTCACCGACCACGACCCCGACTACGTGGTCCTCGGCGAGACCCGCACCTACTCGTTCGAGGCGATGACCAAGGCGGTCCGGCTGATCAACGCCGGGGCCCGTTTCATCTGCACCAACCCCGACGAGACCGGCCCCTCCACCGAGGGCCCGCTCCCGGCGACCGGCGCGGTGGCCGCGCTCATCACCAAGGCGACCGGCCGGCAGCCCTACTTCGCCGGCAAGCCGAACCCGCTGATGATGCGCACCGGGCTCAACGCCCTCGGGGCGCACTCGGAGAGCAGCGCGATGATCGGCGACCGGATGGACACCGACGTGCTGGCGGGCATCGAGGCCGGCATGAAGACGTACCTCGTGCTCACCGGGCTGACCCGGCCGGAGCAGGTGGAGAACTTCCCGTACCGGCCGTCCAAGGTCGTCGACTCCATCGCGGACATCGTCGACCTGGTCTGACCTCCCGGGGTCCCCGAAGGCCTCCGAGGACCCCCGAGGACCCCCGAGGACCCCCGAGGACCCCCGAGGACCCCGAAAGGCCCCCCGGCCCCGCATCCCGCTCACCCGCCCGGCCCAAGGCCGCGCGTATGGGGGTGCGGGGCCGGACCGCGCGCGGGAACCTTCTGAGTGTCTGGAGGTTCACGATGGGTAAGCGGCGACTCGCTCTCTGCGCGGGTGTCCTGGCCGTCACCGCGTTCGGTCCGGCGGCCTGGGCGGTGGACGCGGCGGACGGCGGGAGCGTCACTGTGCTCCCGGCGGCCCCCGCGCCCGGGGGCGACATCGTCCTCAGGGTGACCGGGTGCGACGCGCGCGAGACGGTCGCGCGGTCCCCGGCGCTGGTGTCCGACGCCCGCCTCACCCCCGCCGGGGACGGCCTCGCGGGCGACGGGCGGGTACGGTCCACGCTCACCGCCGGGACGTACCCGGTGACCGTCGCCTGTGACGGCGCGGAACACAAAGGCACCCTCGAGGTCGCCCGGAAGCAGGCCCCCGCCGGGGGAGCCGAGCCCTCCGCGCACTCGTCCCCCGTTGCCCCCGTGAACGCCGGAGGCGGCGGCGCCGCGCGTCCCCTCGCCGGTGGCCGGGAGGAGCACGGGCCCGGCACCGCGCAGACGGTGGTCGCGCTCGCCCTGGCCGGGACCGCCGCCCTCACCGTGCACCGCGCGGCCCGCCGGCAGGCCCGGCGCGGGCGGGGGACGAAGTGACCGGCATCGCGCGCGCGACGACGAAGCGGCTGCCCGCCGGGGCGGTCTGGGTGGCGCTGCTGCTCGGGCTGTGGCTGTGGGGCCAGGGGCTCACCGAGGTGCCCGCCGGATCGGCCGGGCCCGCCACCGGCGACATGGCGGCGGCCGGACGTCCGCCCCTGACCGACCTGCCCACCGTCCACCGGCCGCTGAAGGCCGCCGAGCCGCTCACCCTCCACATCCCCGGCCTGGAGCTGCGCGCCCCGGTCGTCGCCCGCGGCCTGGACGAGCGCGGCGCCCCCGACCCGCCGCCGCTCGACCGTGCGGGCGAGGTCGGCTGGTACGCGGCCGGAACCGCCCCCGGCGCGGAGGGCGCCGCGCTGATGGTCGGGCACGTCGACTCCCGGACCCGGCCCGCCGTCTTCCACCGGCTGGACACGCTGGAGCCCGGCCAGGAGATCCGGGTGGCCCGCGGGGACGGCACGGTCGCCGAGTTCACCGTCGAGGACGTCCGCGTGCTCGACCGGGACGGCTTCGACGCCCAGGAGGCGTACGGCCCGCGCCACGAGGGGCGCGCCGAGCTCCGGCTGATCACCTGCGGCGGCACCTTCGACCGCGCGACCGGCGCCTACGAGGCCAACGTGGTGGTCTCCGCGTACCTCACCGACGCCTGAGCTCCAGGGGCGGCCTGCCGCGCCCGGCCCGGCCGACGGCCTGCTCCCGGGGGCCGTCGGCCGGGCCGGTCCTCGACCGCGCGGGGCACGGGCCGCGGGAGGGTGACCCGGCGGGACGCGCGGGAGGTCCACAGAAGACGCGCGGATGCACCGGCCTGGCCGCCGGCCGGCCGGTGCATCCGACTCTAGAGGGAAAGCCGGGCCCGGCCAGAGGCCGGATCTCGTCACGTCCCGCACCGGCCGCGTTCCGTGACCGTCGCAGGTGGACGTGGATCCGGCCACGCGCGGCGGCACGGCGGCGCGTCCGCCCGGGGCCCGCTGCAACGGGGCGTGGACAAGAGGGACTCGGCCGTCCTGGCACCGGAGCGCGGTGTGCCAGGATTGGGGCTCGGAAGACGTGGAGCAAGTGCGCCCGAGGGGGGTTGGATGTACGGCAGCAGGGGGGTCGGGGCGTTCGCCGGGAGGCGGGCGTCCGCGGCGGTGCTGGGGGCGGCGCTGCTGCTCGCGGGATGCTCCTCCGGGGGTGACGACGACAAGGACGACGACAAGGGGGAGGGCCCGGCCGGCGCTGCCGTCATGCAGCAGCCGAAGGAGGCGGCCCCCTTCTGGGTCAACCCGGACGGCCTCGCGGTGCGCAAGGTCGCCGAGCTGCGCAAGGACGGCAGGAAGACCGAGGCGGAGCAGCTCCGCAAGATAGCCGAGCAGCCCGTCGCGGAGTGGATCAGCCCCGAGAACCCCGAGGAGCAGGCCCGGGAGCTCACCGAGGCCGCCGACGAGGCCGGCCGCCGGGCGGTGCTGGTCCTCTACAACATCCCGCACCGCGACTGCGGCCAGTACTCGCGGGGCGGCGCCCCCGACGGCGACGCCTACCGGGACTTCGTCGACGCGGTGGCCGAGGGCATCGGGGACCGCCCGGCGACGGTGGTGCTGGAGCCGGACGCGGTGCTGCACCTGGTCGACGGCTGCACCCCGCAGGAGTACCACGAGGAGCGCTACGACCTCCTCAAGGGCGCCGTCGCCGAGCTCAAGGGCCTGAAGGACACCAAGGTGTACCTGGACGCGGGCAACGCCGGCTGGGGCGACCCCGACCAGATCCACGAGCCGCTGAAGTGGGCCGGCATCGACCAGGCCGACGGCTTCGCGGTGAACGTCTCGAACTTCTACACCACCCAGGACTCCATCGCGTACGGCAAGAAGCTGTCCGCGAAGGTCGGCGGGAAGCACTTCGTCATCGACACCAGCCGCAACGGCAACGGCCCCTACACCGGGGGCGACGCCGAGGAACGCTGGTGCAACCCGCCCGGCCGGGCGCTCGGCGAGACCCCGACGACCCGCACGGCCGACCCGCTCGTCGACGCCTACCTGTGGATCAAGCGCCCGGGGGAGTCGGACGGCGAGTGCAAGGGCGGCCCGAAGGCCGGCGAGTGGTGGCAGGACTACGCCCTGGACCTCGCCCGCGGCACGGCCGGCTGACGCGGCCGGCGGGACCGGGACGCGAAGGGGGGCGCCGTGCGATCCGCACGGCGCCCCCCTGTCACCCGGCTCGCGGTCGGGCGCGCTACGGCACCTGCACCCACTGGGCCTTGCTGGGCGTGCCGTCGCCGTCGGTGACGAACAGCATGTACCAGCCGGACTGGACCAGGTTCTTGTTCTTCGGCACGGTCACCGTGACCTTGTCGCCGTCGGTGGTGAAGTCCAGGGCGATCGAGCGCTGGTCCACGTCGGTGACGTGGGTGGTGGCGCTCGGCCGGATCAGCCGCGCCTTCTTGACCGACGCGGCGTCCGCGGAGGTGAACGTACCGGACGCGCCGCGCTCGATCGTCTGCGGCCCGCCGGAGAGGTCGGGCTGCCCCTCGTCGCCGTACAGGTACGGCGGCGTGTAGATCTCGATGCGCTGCTCGAACTCGCCCGGCCTGGTGTTGGCCTTGTCGGCGAAGAGCGAGTCCGAGCCGAAGAACATCACGCGGCCGTCGGGCAGCAGGAGCGAGCCCGCATGGTAGTTGCGGCCCACCAGCGGGTCGGCGACCCGCCGCAGCTCGTTCTTCTCCGTGTCGTAGATCCGCGCCTCGAGGATGTCGGAGTCGCTGCGGCCGCGGTAGTCCTCCGAGCCGCCGGAGATCAGCACCTCGTCGTTCGGCAGGATCGACGCCTGCGGGTAGCGGGTGCCCTTGTCCAGCGACGGCCCGTCCACGAACCGCGGGTCGTCGGCCTTCAGGTCGACGATCCGGGTCCTCTCACTGGACCGCTGGGACTCGCCGACCCCGCCGCCGCCGATGACCATGTACCTCTCGTCCTGGGCGGGCGGCAGCAGCACCGTGTTGGACGTCTCCATCAGGTCGGGGTCGCTCAGCCCGGGGACCTTCTTGAACGTGTTGCTCTCCACGTCCCAGACGCCCGGGTCGCGGCCGACGTCGTCCGGCCCGTACCCCGCGTTCGACCCCGAGTAGAAGATCTTGCCGTTCTGCATCAGGAACAGCGCCGGGTACGTCGGGAACTGCCGGACCTTGTCGGTGTACTCCCACTCCTTGGTCTCCGGGTCGTAGATCTCGTTCTTGCCCGGGACCAGCTGGCCGATGTCGTCGAGGCCGGAGACGCTGAGGATCCTGCCGTCGCTCAGGGTGGTGAGCGTCGGGTACCAGCGGGCCTCCTTCATCGGGTCGACCTTGATGTACTTCTCGGCGACCGGGTCGAACTCGTAGGCGTCCCGGATGCCCTGGAAGTCCTTCTTGTCCAGGGCGAGTTTCTCGGCGATGCCGTACGTGTTGCGCGCGTCGGCGCCGGTGAGGCCGTGCACCTTGTAGTTGTCCTGCGTGCCGGTCTCGTACCTGGCGCCCTCCTTCTGCGCCTCGACGTAGATACGGCCGACGCCCGGGGTGGTGCCCAGGAACTCGCCGGTCTCCGGGGCGAAGTTCTTCTCGGCGCGCGGGACGAGCACCGGGTCCTTCGAGACGAAGGTCTTGCCGTTCTCCTTGCCGGTGAACTTCGTCCCCGCGGGCAGGGTGACCGGCTTGTCCGGGTTCTCGTTGTGGACGATCATCAGGCCGCCGGCCTTCTTCACGTCGCCCTTGAGCTTCTCGTACCGCTTGGTGCCGCCCGCGATCAGCAGGTTGCCGTTGGCGAGCTGCGTGTGGCCGGTGCAGAACAGGTCGGTGGGCGTCGGCACCTTCTTGACGGTCCCCTTGACCGGGTCCCAGATCCGGGTGTCGTACTTCTTCGCGTCGAAGTTGTCCTGGTCGTTGCCCGATCCCGCGACGAGCAGCACCTTGCCGGTGCGCAGCAGCGCCGCGTGGATGGTGTTCTGCCGGTACTCCTCGGGGAAATCGATGATCTCCCACTTGCCGTTCGCGGCCTTGTACTCCGGCTGATCGATCTTGTACTGGTGGTATTTCTCCGTCCCGAAGCGGTACAGCCACGGGCCGTTCATCCCGGCCAGCGCGAGCACCACCACCGTGCCTATCGCGATCCGACGGGCGCGACGGCGGCCTGCACGGTCAGTCATTCCTTACGTCCCCCAAGTCCACCAAGGGCGATCTGCATGGTCTGGTCGTCACCGGGGTTGCCGCCCCCGGGCCCTCCCGGCCCTTCGGGGCCCCCTGATCCGCCCGGTGCGCCGTGGGAGCCGGCCCACCGGGGCCGGGGCTGCGGCTGGTGCGGGGCGTGCTGCTGCGGCATCGGCACGCCGTCGGCGGGGGTCGCGCTCTCGTGCTGCTGCCCCGCCGCGTGCGCACCGGGCTTCTTCCGGTCCCGCCGCATGCCGTGGCGCCAGGCGAACATCGGCGCCGCGGTGATGAGCAGGGCGAAGGTGGCCCAGACGACCATCGCCGGGTGGGAGTTCCCGAAGGCGAAGCCCGCGGCGATGGAGCCACCGAAGATCAGGATGAAGTACCAGTGGTACCGGAAGGTGCCGAACCAGGTGTCCGGGCTGGCCGAGTCGCCCTTCGGGGTGACCACGAACGTGCTCTTGCGGCGCAGCACCGAGTCGATCAGCGCCTTCGCGTACAGCGGGGCCGACAGCGCGGACATCACCATGCCGGCCACACCGCCGGAGCCCTCCGGCTCGTGCGGCGAGACGTTGTGGCGGCGGTTCCAGACGTACAGGCCGATCTGCAGCGCGGAGGCGTTGCCGTAGAGCATCAGCCAGACGGCCGGGTCGATGTTCACACCCGAGGCGCCCAGGCCCAGGAACAGCGCGCAGCTCAGCGCCGCGAGGATCCAGTTCAGGGCGGACATCGGGTAGAAGATGATCATCATCGTGTAGTTGAAGAGCTTGCTCGGCGGGAGCGAGTACCAGCCCTTCCAGTACTGCTTGAGGATCGTCTCGTACGTGCCGCGCGACCAGCGCATCTGCTGGGTGAAGAAGTCGGTCCAGGCGTTGGGGCCCTCACCGACCGCGAGCACGTCCGGGGTGTAGACCGAGCGCCACTTCCGTCCGGTCTCCGGGTTCTTGGCGCGGTGCATCTCGAACCCGGTCGCCATGTCCTCGGTGATCGAGTCGTACAGGCCGCCGATCTGCTTCAGCGCCTTGATGCGCACGGCGTTGGAGGTGCCCACGAACATGGGCGAGCCGTAGCGGTTGCCGGCGCGCTGGATCAGCGCGTGGAAGAGGAACTGCTGGGACTCGGCGGCCTTGGTGACGAAGTTGTCGTAGTTGCCGTAGACCTGCGGGCCGATGACGAAGCCGACGTCCGGGTCGCGGAAGAAGCCGAGCATCCGCTCCAGGTAGTTCGGCAGCGGCACGTGGTCGGTGTCCACCGAGGCGAAGAAGTCGTAGTGGTCGCCGTGCGCGTCCAGCCAGGCGTTGTAGTTGCCGTGCTTGGTCTTGGCGCGGTGCGGGCCCTTGGGCTGGTTCCACTTCGCGACGCCCTTGCGGGAGAAGTGGTGCACGCCGAGGCGCTCGCAGACCGCCTTCACCTCGGGGTCGTCGCCCTCGTCGAGCAGCCACACGTGCATCAGGCCCCGGTGGCGGATCCTCACCGCCGCCTCCAGGGTCTTCGTCACCATCTCCAGCGGCTCCTTGCCGGGCACGAAGGAGGTGAGGAAGGCCACCCGGGTGCCGGTCTCGGGCACCACCGGGACCGGGTCGCGGGCGACGAGCGTGGCGTGCGCGTTCGACACCACGTTCATGCAGCGGAAGAGCTCGATCAGACCGATCGACACCAGCATCACGACGTCGAGGGCGGGCAGCCACTCGAACGCCGGGTAGTCGCGCTCCGTCCAGTGCGAGGGCTGGAGCAGCCACACCAGCAGCACGAGCGACAGCACGGGGGCGGCCAGCAGCATCAGCACGATGCGGATGCGGTGCGGCTCCTGCGAGATCAGCGAGCGGTACTGGACCGTGTACGGCTTGTTCGGATCGGGCTGGGTGAGGGGACCCGCGAGGCGGCTGTAGTGCTCGTAGTCGTATCGGGGCAGCGCTTTCTTGATCCGGCGGAACGTACCGGTGTTCCAGTTCCGGTGGCCGGGCACCCTGAGCTGGGTGGTCTGGGACGGGTCGTCGTCCCGGTGGGCGCCCGTCGGCGTCGGCGTCATGAGTCATCCCCCCACACGCGGCACGCGCGCGTGTTTCGTTGCTTCCTAGCGTCCGCGCCGGTCCCCTCGACCTCCGGACGTGTCAGTGGTGGACCGCGGTCACCAGATCACGCACACCTTATAGACACGAGCCCGTGTCCTTCCGGTTGCATGACCCCCCTCCGGCGCCGGCGCGGGGAGACGGGGTCCTTCACCCCGTCCCGGCCGACGGCCGGCTCTCCCCCGGTCCCCCCGACGGCCGCGACGGCACGGCCGTGTGAAGGGACCAGGGTCCCGGTTCGCTCCTCATGATCGCAAGGTGCGAAACACGGTGCAGACCGGGCATGGGCGACCCAGGGGACGCCTGAGGGCGGCCTGCGATGTCACAGTTCCGTACGGGGCGCGAGAGCGTGGCGCTCAACGGCGGCGAGAGGGTTTCCGGCCAAAAAGCGGCAGGCCCCTCGTTCCACGAGGGGCCCGCCGTGTCGGTGCGCCGCCAGGGACTCGAACCCCGGACCCGCTGATTAAGAGTCAGCTGCTCTAACCAACTGAGCTAGCGGCGCCTGCTGACGGCAGAACTCTACAGGACTCCGGGGCGTGCTCGTGACGGCTCCGGCCCGGCGGCCCGCCCCGGCGCATCCGGAGGGCGGGGCCTTTACGTCATTCGGACCGTCAAAATGCGCGCCCGGAGGACCGTTGGGACACTGACCGTCGTGCGCGGATGCGGAGAAACGTTCCGGGAATGTGAGGTCAATCGCATGGGGTCTCCGGTGTGCGAGGAATGCGGTCCGGCCGGAGACCGCGCGTCCCCCGGGTGCGGGCGGGAAGGACGGGAGCGGCCGCTGCCCCGCGCCGGGCGGCGCTCGCCGGGGCGCCGCGCCGCCCTCGTGGTGGCCGCGGTCACGTCCGCCCTGTTCGGCACCCACCCGGTCCCCGCGGTCGCCGCCCATGACGCCCGGGTCTCCACGGGCCAGGGCGTTCCCGCAGATCAGGGCAGCGGCGGCGGGCAGGGGGCGCCGGGTCCGCTGTTCGGGGCCGACGGCCGCACGGGTCCCGCGACGCCGCCCGGCGGCCCGGTGACGATCCCCGCCGTCAGCCGGACGGACATCATCGGGCGGGCCGCCGCCTGGGTCAGCCAGAAGGTCCCCTACAGCGTGTCCTCCCACTGGTCCGACGGATACCGGCAGGACTGCTCGGGCTATGTGTCGATGGCCTGGAAACTGCCCGGCAACGAATGGACGGGCAGCCTCGCGCAATACGCCGACGAAATCACCAAGGCGGAACTCCAGCCGGGTGACATCCTCCTGTTCCACAATGCGGCCGATCCGTACAACGGTTCGCACGTCGTCATTTTCGGCGGGTGGACCGACTCCGACCGCACCCAGTACGTCGCCTACGAGCAGACCCCGCCGCACACCCGCCGGATGACCACGCCGTACGCCTACTGGAACAACTCGGCGCGCTATGTGCCGTACCGCTACAAGGGGGTGACCGACGGGGCGGCGGGGGCGGCTTCGGAGGCCGCCGCAGCCGCCCGGCCCGCGTCTTCGGCCGAGCCGCCGGTGGCGGATTCCCGACCCGGCCCCGAGGGTGCGGACACCGTGGAGCCCGGCGGCGACGAGCTCGTGCCCGCCGTGCCCGCCGCGCCGGAGGACCCGCTCGGAGCGGGCGCCGGGGACGGGACGGTCCCCGTGGCGCCGGCGCGGCGGGGCGTCGCCGTGGACGGTGCTCCGGGCCCGTCGGCCGGGCGGTCCGGCGGGGCGCCGCACCCCTCAAACGGAGGTTCCGCTTCTGCTCCGGCCGGCCCTCTCGCCGCGCCCGCCCCGCACGGGGTGCCGGGCTGTCCGGGCCGGACAGCGTCCCGCCCGGGAGCGGAGAACGCACACGTCACCCGGCTGGGCCGGGGGCCGGCGGCGAAGGGGCCCGGGCGGTGCCGCCACCAGGAGCCGGGCCCGCGCCGGAGCGAGGAGGACCGCCGCGACGCGGCCGGCTTCCAGCGGGCGCGGGGCCTGCGCGGCGGGGCGGCCGACGGCGTCCCGGGCCCGGGGCCCGGGCAGCGGCTCCCCGTCTGAACCGACCGGGGCGCCGGGCGTCCGCCCCCGCCCGAGTCCCTCGATGTGACGCGTCTGGCGCGGAGGCTGGAGGCACGCATGACCACCACGACATCCCACGTCCCCGAGCACGTCCCCGAGTCCGAGGGGCCGGCGGACGTCGCGGCCGGCCGCCCGGTCCGGCTGATCCACACCGAGTCCACCACCGAGATCCCCGTCCACCTGCTGTTCCGCGAGGAGCCCGCGTCCGCACCGCCCCCGGCGGAGGTCGAGCCGCGGCCCGCGGCCGGCGCCCGCCGCCCCGACGCCGGCCGGGACGACCGGGACACCCGGGACCTCAGGGTGCGGGCCCGCGCCGCCGCGCCCGGGGTCGACCCGGCGATCGTGGAGCGGCCCGCCCGGGTGCTGCCGGGCATCGCGGGCGTGATCGCGGGGGTGTGCGGCACGGCGGGCTGCGTGGCCACGGGGTGGTGGGCGGGGGTGCTGCCGCCCCTGGCCGCGGAGGCGCTCGGCCTGTCCGTCCGGGCCGGCGGCCCCGGCCCCGCGCAGTGGGCGGCGTTCGCCGGGGCCGGGGCGCTCGGGCTGTTCGGCTTCGGCGGGCTGGCCCGCGGGCGGACCGGGCGGGCCTGGGTGCTCGGGCTGTTCGGCCGCTACCGGGGGACCGTGCGGGGCACCGGACTGCTGTGGGTGAACCCGCTGTTGCTGCGCCGCCGGGTCGACGTGCGGCTGCGGCACTGGCGCGGTGAGCCGCTGCCGGCGGCCGACCGCGGCGGGGTCGCGCTGCGGGTGGCCGTGCAGGTGGTGTGGCGGGTGCGGGACACCGCGCGGGCGACGCTGGGGGTGCAGGACCACGAGGGGTACCTGCGGGCGTGCGTGGAGGCGGCGTTGCTGCGGGTGCCGGTGGCGGCGCCGGGCGCCGGGCCGGGCGCGGTGCAGACGACGCAGGACGCGCTGACCCGGCTGGTCGCGGCGGACGCCGGGCCGGTGGGGGTGGAGGTCCTGGCGGTGCGGCCGCTGCGGGTGGAGTACGCGCCGGAGGTGGCCGCCGCGATGCACCGGCGCCGGATCGCGGCGCTGGACGCCCGGCACCGGGCGAGCGTGATCGGCTCGGTCGTGGACTCGGTGGAGGACACCGTGACCCGGCTGACCATGCGCGGTCTGGTGGACCTGGACGACTGCGAGCGCAAGGTGCTGGTGAAGGACCTGACGGTGGCGTTCTGCGCGGGGCGGGGCGAGACCGGGCCGTGAGCGGCGGGGAAAGGCCGGGAAAGGACGGGGGAGGCGGGGAGAACAAGCCCTGCGATTGGTATGGACATGTTCAACCAACGCCCCTACTCTGAGCCTTGGTCTAGACCTGCACTCTGAACACTCCCCCACACTCCAGGAGCGGCAGCATGCGTAAACGGACCAAGTTGTACGCGGCCGCGGTGGGACTGGCCACGACCGGAGCGCTCGTGCTCTCCTCCGGCGGGGCCAGCGGCCACGGCTACACCGACCTGCCGGTCAGCAGGCAGAAGCTCTGCCAGAACGGCTCGGTCTCCAATTGCGGCGCCATCCAGTGGGAGCCGCAGAGCGTCGAGGGCCCGAAGGGCTTCCCGGCGGGCGGCCCCGCCGACGGCAGGCTCTGTTCGGCCGGCAACGCGCCCTTCGCCGCGCTCGACGCCCCGCGCACCCCGTCGGGCGGCGCCTGGCCGACCACCCGGGTCACCGGTGGCCAGAACTACACCTTCCGGTGGCAGTTCACGGCCATGCACGCCACGACCGACTTCAAGTACTACATCACCAAGCCGGGATGGAACCAGAACCACAACCTGTCCCGGTCCGACCTCAACCTCACGCCGTTCCTGACCGTCCCCTACAACGGCCAGCGTCCGCCGCAGACCCTGTCGCACAGCGGCCGGCTGCCCACCGGGCTCAGCGGTCACCACGTGATCCTCGCGGTGTGGACGGTCCACGACACGGGCAACGCGTTCTACGCCTGCTCGGACGTGACCTTCTGACGCCTCCCGGACCGGTCCGGCTCCGGCCGGGCCGGTCCCTGGCAGGTCCCGGGCACGTCAAAGGGCCTCTCGCTCCCACGAGAGGCCCTTCTCGGTGCGCCGCCAGGGACTCGAACCCCGGACCCGCTGATTAAGAGTCAGCTGCTCTAACCAACTGAGCTAGCGGCGCATGACTCCCGCCGTCCGCTTCCGCGGTCGGCGACGGAGAAAATCATACCTGGTCCGGGGAGGTGCTCCCGACCACCTCGACCGGGGGCCCGGTCCGCGCGACCCTCCCTAGATCGCCAGCGACAGCAGGACGGGCGCGGCGTTGCGGTTGAGGGTGTCGGCGGCCCGGCGCAGCCGGTGGGCGTGCTCCAGCGGCAGGGACAGCGCCAGGCACCCGGCCGTGGACCCGGCGGTGAGCGGGACGGCCGCGCAGACCGTGCCGACCGCGTACTCCTGGAGGTCCAGGACCGGCACCGCCGGCGGCTGCGAGGCGAGCCTCGACAGCAGCAGGCGGTCGCTGGTGATGGTGCGCGAGGTGAGCCGGGCCGGGCGGTGCCGGGCCAGGTGGTCGCGCCGGCCCTCGTGGTCGAGCTGGGTGAGCAGACTCTTGCCGACCGCCGTGGCGTGCGCGGAGTAGCGGAAGTCCACCCACTCGTTCACCTTCGGGGTGGCCGGGGAGTCGGCGTACTGGGTGACCCTGACCTCGCCGTCGACGTAGCGGCTGAGGTAGACGGCGGCGCCCACGGAGTCGCGCAGCCGGTCCAGGGCGTGCTGAAGGGTGTCCCGCAGGGCCTCCTGGTGTCCGTCGGCGGAGTCCAGCCGGGCGAAGGCCGCCCCGGTGACGTACCCGCCGTCGGCGATCTGCTCGACGTAGGCCTCGCGGCGCAGCATGCGCAGGAGGGTGGTCAGCCGCTCCGTGCCGATGCCGGTCTCGCGGGCGAGTTCGGTCTCGTTGATTCCTGTGCCGCGCCGCGCCACCGTCTCCAGGACGCGCAGCGCGTCCTGGACCGAGTGGTACGACGCGGTCGGCTCGTGCCTCAGCGCCACGGTTTCCCCCTGCGCTCGCTACGTAGTCCCGTCGGAACCGTCCCGGCCGCCGGGCGGACGGGGGCGGTGTCCAAGGGCCTGGGGCCGCAATCCGGTCGACGAATCCCCTCCACGATAGCCGTCAAAAGGCGTACGAAAAGCGGGGGTTGACAAGATTGCGGCCCTCTGAACTGCGATGTCGACCCTCTGGCATATGCCATAGGGATGACCCAGGCCGTGGACCTCGGACAATGCGCCGGGCGCGCTCCGGTGACTACAGGACCGCGCTGAGGAACTCCCGCGTCCGGTCGTGCTCCGGCTCGTTGAAGATCTTCTCCGGCGAGCCCGCCTCGATGACCCGGCCCGAGTCGAACATCAGCACCTGGTCCGAGATGTCCCGCGCGAAGTTCATCTCGTGGGTCACGCAGAGCATCGTGATGTCGGTGGAGCGGGCGATGTCCCGCAGCACGTCCAGCACGCCGGCCACCAGCTCCGGGTCCAGGGCCGAGGTGACCTCGTCCAGCAGCAGCACCTGCGGGCGCATCGCCAGCGCCCGGGCGATCGCCACCCGCTGCTGCTGGCCGCCGGAGAGCTGGGCCGGGTGCTTGTCGAGGTGGTCGGTCAGCCCGACCATCTCCAGCAGCTCCCGCGCCCGCTCCTCGGCCGCGTCCTTGGACATGCCGAGCACGGTGACCGGGGCCTCGGTGATGTTCCGCAGCACGGTCATGTTCGGGAACAGGTTGAACTGCTGGAAGACCATGCCGATCTTCTTGCGGACCTCGCGGACCTGCTTCTCCGGGGCCGGGAAGAGCTGCTGCCCGTCGACGGTGATCGTGCCCTCGTCGGGCTTCAGCAGGGTCATCAGCAGCCGCAGGATCGTGGTCTTGCCGGACCCGGACGGGCCGATCAGCGTCACGTGCTTGCCGGCGTCGACGGAGAAGTCCAGGTGGTCCAGGACCGTGTGGTCGCCGAACCGCTTGGTGACCCGCTCCAGCCGGATCAGCTCACCCGTGCTGCGCGGACCCTCGGGCTTCTTCTCGAACGGGGCGTGGGTGTCAGTGGACAAGGCGTCGCTCCAGGGCTCGCAGGGCAAGGGAGGCCAGGTAGGAGATGACGATGAAGGCGACGCCGATCACCGTCAGGGGCTCGGTGAACTGGAAGTTCTGCTGGGCGAACAGCCGTGCCTGGCCGAGCATCTCCAGCACGGTGACGGCCATCAGCAGCGGGGTGTCCTTCAGCATCGAGATGACGTAGTTGCCGAGCGCGGGCACCACCCGGCGCACGGCCTGCGGCAGGATCACCACGGTCCACGTCCGGCGCGGCGGCAGGTTCAGCGCCGTCGCCGCCTCCCACTGGCCCACCGGCACGGCCTCGATGCCGGCGCGGTAGACCTGCATCGTGTACGTCGAGTAGTGCAGCCCGATGGCGAAGACGCCGGTGGTCAGCGCCGAGAAGGTGATCTCCCACTCGGGCAGCACGTAGAAGAGGAAGAACAGCTGCACCAGCAGCGGGGTGTTGCGGATGAACTCCGTGACGCCGCCGACCGGCCAGGTCACCCAGCGCGTCGGCGCCCGCATCAGCAGCGCCCACACCAGGCCCAGCACGAAGGAGATCAGCGAGCCGAACACCAGGATCTGCAGGGTGACCCACAGGCCGTCCCAGAAGTACGGCATGAAATCGGCGACCGCGCCCCAGTCCCACGTCACGAGACACCACTTCCCTCGGGCACGCGCACGGCGGCGGTCCTCTTCTTCGGCGCCTTGCCGGCGCCGGCCTTCAGCTTCTTCTCCAGGCCGCGCATCGACCGGGTGAGCAGGAAGGCGATCACGAAGTAGATGAGCAGGACGTACGTGTAGATCTCCGCGCTCTCCTGCAGCGCCAGACGCACCAGGTTGGCGCTGAACGCCAGGTCGCCCATGCCCATGACCGACACCAGGGCGGTGCCCTTGAGCAGCTCGATCAGCAGGTTGGAGAACGGCGGGATCATCTCCGGCACCGCCTGCGGCAGCAGGATGAGCCGCATCCGCTGCCAGGGCGTGAAGCTGAGGGCGATGCCGCCCTCGCGCTGGGCCGGGTCCACCGCGGCGAGGGCGCCGCGCACGACCTCCGCCCCGTACGCCCCGTAGGTCAGGCCGAGCGCCAGGGTGCCCGCCCACAGCGGCACGAGCTGCCAGCCGAAGGCCGGGGGCAGCACGAAGAACACCCAGAAGATCATCACCAGCGCGGAGGTGCCGCGGAACACCTCGGTGTAGAAGCCCGCGAGGAAGCGGACGATCCACAGCCGGTGGGTGCGGGCGACGCCGACCACGAACGACACCGCGGCGGCGAGCAGCGCGCTGAGCACCAGCAGCTGGATCGTGACCCAGACGCCGTCGAGTACGCGTTCCCAGAGTCCGGAGGTCATCCGCCGCACAACTCCTTCGCGGTCAGATCGGTCATCTCGTCCTCGGTGAACCCGAACGGCCTGAGGATGCGCAGCAGTTCGCCGCTCTTCTTGAGTTTCGCCAGCTCGGCGTTGAAGGCGTCGCGCAGCTTGGTCTCGGTGGGCCGGAACGCGAACGCGCCGCCGTCGACGTGCGGCTTGCCGTCGACGATGGGCTTGAAGGGCTCGGTGACCTCGGCCTTGCGGGACTTCCTGACCACCTCGCGGGTGGTGACCGCGGTACCGGCGAAGACGTCGGCGCGTCCGGCCTCGACGGCGTTCAGGCCGGCGACCTGATCGGGGACGATCAGGATGTCGCTCTCCTTGTACCCGGCCTCCACGGCGTACGCGATCTCCGCGTAGCCGGTGCCGGTGGCGAACTTCGCCTTCTTCTCGACGACGTCCCGGTAGTCGCGCAGCCCCAGCGGGTTGCCCTTGCGGACGATGAACGAGTCGAGCATCTGGTAGTCGGGGTCGGCGAAGATGACCTGCTCGCAGCGCTCGGGGTTGACGTACATGCCCGCGGCCACGACGTCGAACTGCTGCGAGTTCAGCCCCGGTATGAGCGAACCGAACTCGGTGGGCACGGGCTGCACCCGGTCCACCCCCAGCCGTTTGAAGATGACCTTGGCCAGCTCCGGCGCCTCGCCGGTCAGCTCACCGTTCTTGTCGATGTAACCGAACGGGATCTCGCCGGCGATGCCCAGCCGGACCACGCCCGCCGCCCTGAGCCGGTCGAGCAGGTCGCCGCCGTCCGCCGTGGCGGCGGTCGGTACGCGGGAACACCCCGCGGCGCCCAGTGCGCCGAGCGCCGCGACCCCCGCGAGCAGCGACCGACGCGAGGGCCCGGAGGTCCCGTGTATTCGTCTCAGTGGGTGAAGTGGTGGAGCCATGGCGGCGCAGCTACCCGAACGGATGCGAGTTATTCCGGCCAGTTTCGGCCCCGTTCGGTGGTGGGACGGTCGTGACCGGCACGGGGCCATGGGACGCACGGCCGACCGGTTCCCCGGGAACTCCCTGGTCGGGCGCGAGGCGGCCGGCGCCGGCGGGACCGGCTGTCCCGGACGGCGTCCGCCCGCACGTCACGCGTACCCCGTACGTGCCCGTCGAGGTCGGTCCGGACCCCGTCCGGCCGGCGAGCACGAGACGCCGGGCGACGCGGTCCCGCACCGGCCCGCCGGCGTACGACGTGATCCCGGAGCGGGGGGGGAGCAGCGCATACCGGCCATCTCGGCCAACCAGGTGATCATGTGGGCGGCACTGCGCCGATTGGGTACCCGGGCGGTGGGACCGTATCAGGCGCTGATCGACGCGTCCGCGCGCTCCGGGACCGTCGTGCCGGACCGGACCTCCGGCCCCGTGGTGCCGGACGCGCCCGGAGAGAAGCAGCAGGAAGGCTGGACATGACCGCACTGGGATTCCTCTACCCCGGCCACGCCGCGGAGGACGACTATCCGCGCATCGAGCAGCTGCTGGGCAGCGACATCCGCGTGGAACTGGTGCACACCGACATCGGCGAGGACGCGCACCGGGTGGACACCCTGCGCGGGGCGGGCTCGCCCGAGCGGCTGGCGGCCGGCCTGGAGGAGCTGCGGCTCGCCGGCGCCGAGGCCGTGGTGTGGGCCTGCACCAGCGGCAGCTTCGTGCACGGCTGGGAAGGAGCCCACGAGCAGGTGCGCGGTCTCGCGCTGGCCGCGGGCATGCCCGCCTCCTCCACCTCCTTCGGCTTCGTGCACGCGCTGCGCGAGATCGAGGTCCGCCGGGTCGCCGTCGGCGCGACCTACCCCGACGACATCGCCCGGCTGTTCGCCGACTTCCTGCGCGCCGGGGGAGCGGAGGTCACCGCGGTGCGCGGTGCGGGGATCACCACGGCCGCCGAGGCGGGCGCCTGGGGCGAGCGGGAGCTGTTCGCGCTGGCCCGCGCGGCCGACTCCCCGGACGCCGAGGCGGTGCTCCTGCCGAACACCGCCCTGCACACCGTCGCCCACATCCCCGCCCTGGAGAAGGAGCTGGGCAAGCCGGTCCTCACCGCCAACCAGGTCACCGCCTGGCAGTGCCTGCGCCTCACCGACCGCCGCGTGAACGCGCCCGAACTGGGCGCGCTCTTCACCCGGGAGCCGGTCGTCCAGGTGTGATCCGTCCGCAGGGACGTGAGGAACGCCACCTTCACCGGCGTACGTCCTCCCGCGCGCCCGGAGCGCGTTCCCGTCACCGCCTTTGTGCGCCCCGCGAGCTGGGTAGTCACCGGTCGGCCCCGCCCGCACGGGCGGGGCCGACCGGCCGCCTCGGGCCGGACGCCCTCTTGCGGGGGCGCGGGACAATGGACGGTGGCCCTCCGGCACCCGGAGGCCACCGCGACGTACGAAGGAGAAGTCATGGCGGAGCACACGCCGCGCCCGGACCAGCCGCGGCTACGCCCCGCGCCCCTGCTGTTCGAGCCCGCGCAGGCGGCCTCGGACCCCGAGCACTTCTTCGACCTGGAGTCGCTCGAGGATCCGCGCGCACTGCTGGAGCGGGCCACGGAGCTGACGCTCGCGTTCCGTGCCGCCGCGGACCGGGCGACGGAGTTCCAGGCGATGGCGGCGGCCCAGCTCGCCGACCCCCGGCGCTTCGACCGGCTGTCCACGGCGGACATCGCCGAGCGCGCCGAGTGGACCGAGGACTACGCGAAGAAGATGGTCGAGTTCGGCCGCGACCTGATGCGCGGCGGTGAGGGCCCGGGGCACGTCGACCCCGTGTGAGCCGCGCGCCCCTCCCGGTCCCGGTTCCTCCGGTCGGACGGGGGTGGTCGAACAGGTGTGGCATATGCCGGGTGACAGGGTACGCGCTCGGCCGGGTCCCCGTCAGGGATTCCGGCAACTCTGGGGAACCGTTCCCTCACGGCGCGTAGAAATATCTGTATGAGCAGCACACCGAATGTCTCCGACGTCCGCGGCGTCACCCCGGAAGGAGCCGCCTGGCTCGCTGCGGCCGGCGCCGCCCGCGCCCTCTGGGACGAGCGGTCGGACGCCCCCGTGGTCCTGCCCTGCGGCGTGGTCTTCGACGTGGTGAGCGTGCCCGCCGTCTTCGGGCGCCGGATGCTGGACCGGCTGTGGGAGGAGGGGCCGGGCTCGGGGCCCGTGGCGGAGTACCGGGGCCGGATGCTGCTGTTCGGCGCCGTGGGCACGGCCCAGCGGCTGCCCGCCCTGCTGAGGTGGGAGGAGTGGGGCGCGCGCGGCAGCCGCACGCACGGCGTCCCGCCGCTGCTGTGCCACGGCGCCGGCGACGCGGTGACCGTCCCCGGACTCGCCGGACCGGTGGGCCCCGACGAGGCGTCCCTCGCCCGCTGGCTGGTCGCCCCCGACAGCCGGAGCCCCTGGCTGCCGGGCCCGGAGGTGCTGCTCTGGGCGGCGGTCCGGGCGGCCCGGGCGGCCGTGCGGATATCGATTTTTCCTCCCGCCGATCGTGGTGCTAATGTCTACGACGTCAGCAGGCGCCGCTAGCTCAGTTGGTTAGAGCAGCTGACTCTTAATCAGCGGGTCCGGGGTTCGAGTCCCTGGCGGCGCACGACACGAAGAAGGCCCCCCGCGCGAGCGGGGGGCCTTCTTCGTGCAGGTACCGCCGGCCCTCAGGACGAGCGGGCCGTGCGTCCGCCGGTGGTGATCTTGACCGTCCAGGCGCCGGCGGCCGTGCGGCCCTCCACGTCGACGCGGACGGACTCGCCGGGGACCGTGAAACTCTCGCCGAGGGCGACCGGGGCGTCCGCCAGCGGAGGATAGACGGAGTCCTCCCAGCACGCCTCGGTGTGCGGGTGGGCGTCGATCACCTCGATGGGCCCGCGCCCCGAGCGGGTGCCGCTGCTCACCCGGTAGACCAGCACCCCCGCCCGGCAGGCCGCGCGGTCGTTGCCGACCGGGCCGCGCACCTCGAAGGCCAGGGCCGTGTCCGCGCCCGTGCGCACCACCGCCAGCTTGACGCCCCGCCCCAGACCGAACGACGGCGCCCCCGCCGCCCCCGTCACCGGCGTCCCCGGCCCCGCCCCCAGCGGCTCCAGCGTCAGCCGCACCGGACCGCCCTCCTGCACGCACCGCACCTGGCGCGGCTCCAGCCATCCCAGCTTCCACTTGTGCCAGCCGAACAGGTCCGGGGCCAGCGCGAACTGGCTGCCCATCAGGTCCCAGTCCCCGACATGGGTGTCCCAGTCGCCCTTGCCGTCCACCGGCCGGTGGTACAGATCGGGCAGGTCGAAGACGTGCCCCGTCTCGTGCGCCAGCACCAGCCGGTCCGGGGGATGGTTCTCGAACACGGTGACGACCCGCCGGATGCCGACGCCGTCCGCACGCATCGGCCGGTCCAGGTTGACCACCTTCGTGGCGTCGGAGTCCACCCCCGGCGCGTCCGGGTCGGCGACGAAGTACACGATGTCGTAGCGCGAGTAGTCCACGTGCGGATCGGACGCGGCGAGCGCGTCCCGCAGGTAGGCCGCCCGGTGCGCCACCGTCCAGTCCCGCTGTATGGCGTACGCCGTCGACGGGCGCGGCATGCGGATCCACCGCTTCACCGGGTGCGCCCGCAGGCTGAACTTGCCGTAGGAGGCCTGCTCGAAGAAGCGGCCGGTCACCGGGAAGTGGTCGGCGACCAGATCGTCCGGCGAGGTCAGCGGGTGTGCGTCGGGGAACGACAGGAACACCATCACCGCGTCCAGTCGCCGCGTCGGACGCGGATAGGCCGCGTTCCAGGTGTCCAGGCCCTCCGAGTGGTGGGCGTCGGTCCGGGTCAGCGCGCACGGCTCCGCCGAGAACGGCTCGGGACCGGACGGCACGCTCAGCAGCGACGTCGCCGCGAGCGCCGACATGGTCGTGCACATCGCCGCCGTGGTCCGCAGCCGGGGCCGCACACCCGAACGGCCGAACCACTGCCGCAGTGCCTCACGACCGAGTCCTCTCGGGGTGAGCTGACGCGGCACGGGGACCTCCGGGAGACGGTTCGCGCGGGACACCGCACCCAGAGTGGGGTGATTTGTCGTACTGCGCCCTGTTCAGCTGCACCGGTCGGGTGAGAACGGAGCGACGACGGGCGGGACCGCACGCGGTCCGCACGGCCCGCGTGCACGGAACGTCACAACTGGTCGGGGGCCCGCAGAAGCCGCCGGTGCCCGTGCGGAAACGATCGGGCAGGGATGCGGAACCGGCTCCGGGGCCGGACAGTGGCTGGAAGGCCCCGACGCGGGCCTTTATGATCGGCACACTTTCCGGGTGCGGAAAGACTTTTCCTGCACGACAGCGAGCGAGTGCACTGCGGGAGCGAGTGGTGAGCGGAACGTCCGAAGGGCCGACGCCCGCGACTGAGCTCAACCGGCCGGTCGTCACGGAGAGTGAGATCTTGGCGTTCCCCGGTGCCGGACTCACCGAGCCCGCGGAGGCCGCAGAACTCACCAAACCGGCGGAGGCCGCAGTGCTCACCGAGTCTGCGGAGCCCGCAGAACTCACCGAGCCCGCAGAGCCCGCCGAGTACCTCGCCTCGCGCTCGCCCGCGCCCCCGTCCTACCGCTCCGTCTTCACCGCCGCCCCCCTCGCCATGGCCGTCGTCGACCGCGAGGGCACGGTCACCGGCGCCAACGCCGCCCTCGCCGACCTGCTGGGCCGCGACCAGGACACCCTCACCGGCGCCGTCGCCGCCGACCTGGTGGACCTCGCCTCCGACGCCCGCACCTGGCACGCCTACCGCGAGCTGCTGCGCGGCCGCCGCGCCCGGCTGCGCTGCACCCGCCGGCTGAAGCACCCCGAGGGACACGCCCTGTGGGTACGGGTCACGGTCGCCCCGCTGCCCTCCGACGGCGGCGGCGTCCTGCTGTCCGTCGCCGACATCAGCGACCACCGCGCCCTCCAGGCCCGGCTGAGGCACCTGCGCATGCACGACCCGGTGACCCGGCTGCCCAACCGCACCCTGTTCTTCGAACGTCTGACCAGCGCGTTGGAGGCGGACTCGTACGCGGAGAGCGGCACCGGCCGGATCGGGCTCTGCTACCTCGACCTGGACGGCTTCAAGGCCGTCAACGACACCCTCGGCCACCGCGTCGGCGACCAGCTCCTCGCCGCCGTCGCCGACCGGCTCACCCGGTGCGCGCAGGACGCGGGCCGCGCCCGCGCCGGCATCCCGCTGGTCGCCCGGCTCGGCGGCGACGAGTTCGCCCTGCTCGTGGAGGACTCCACCGGCACCGACCAGCTCGCCGACCTCGCCGAGTCGCTGCTCGGCGCGATCCAGGAACCCTTCGACCTGTCCGGCCGCCGCCTGTCGGTGTCCGCGTCCATCGGCGTGGTCGAGCGGCACGCCGCCGGGACCACCCCCACCGCGCTCATGCAGGCCGCCGACACCACGCTGTACTGGGCGAAGGCCGACGGCAAGGCCCGCTGGACGCTGTTCGACCCGGAGCGCAACGCCTCCCGCGTCACCCGCCAGGCCCTCGCCTCCTCCCTCCGCCCGGCCATCGACCGCGGCGAGTTCGCGCTGGAGTACCAGCCGCTGGTGGGGATGGACGACGACCGCGTGCACGGGGTGGAGGCCCTGATCCGCTGGCACCACCCGCGCTTCGGCACCCTCACGCCGAATCGGTTCATCTCCCTCGCGGAGGAGGACGGTTCGATCGTGCCGCTCGGCCGCTGGGTGCTGCGCACCGCCTGCCGCCAGGCACGCGACTGGCAGACCCAGCACCCGGACGAGCCGCCGATCTTCGTCAGCGTCAACGTGGCGGTCCGTCAGGTCTGGGACTCCGACCTGGTCGCGGACGTCGCCGACACCCTGAAGGAGACCGGCCTGCCGCCGCACCTGCTCCAGCTGGAGCTGACCGAGTCCGCGGTGATGGGCTCCTCCGGCCGGCCGCTGCAGACCCTCGAGGCGCTCAGCGACATGGGCGTGCGCATCGCCATCGACGACTTCGGCACCGGCTACTCCAACCTCGCCTACCTCAGCAGGCTCCCGGTGTCGGTGCTGAAGCTCGACGGCTCCTTCGTGCGCGGCTTCCAGATCGAGGACCGCACGGCGAAGGCCAGCCCGGCGGACGAGGTCATCGTCGAGGCGATGGTGCAACTCGCCCACCGGCTGGGGCTGACCGTCACCGCGGAGTGCGTGGAGACCTCCGCGCAGGCCACCCGGCTGCGCCGGATCGGCTGCGACACCGGTCAGGGCTGGCTGTACTCACGTCCCGTCCCGCCCGACCGCATCTCCGAACTGCTCGGCACGCCCGGGGTTCAGGCGGGCGTCGGCAACCCGTAGGCATCGGCGATCAGTTCGTACGACCGCACCCGGACGTCACCGCCGTGCGCGTTGGCAGTGATCATCAGCTCGTCGGCGCCGGTGCGCTTCTGCAGGTCGTCAAGGCCGGCCCGCACCTCGTCCGCCGTGCCGTGGACCACGTTGGCGTTCCAGGACTCCACGAACTCCCGCTCCATCGGGCTGAAGTCGTACGCCTCCGCCTCCTCGGGCGTGGGCACGAGCCCCGGGCGTCCGGTGCGCAGCCGCACCATGTTCAGCGCGGCGGCCAGCACCTGGCGGCGCGCCTCCTTCTCGTCGTCGGCGGCGAGCGCGGCGACCCCGATCAGCGCGTACGGCGCGTCCAGCACCTCGCTCGGCCGGAAGCTCTCCCGGTACAGGTCCAGCGCGGGAAGGGTGTTCTGCGCGGAGAAGTGGTGGGCGAAGGCGAACGGCAGGCCGAGCACGCCGGCCAGCCGGGCGCTGAACCCGGAGGAGCCCAGCAGCCAGACCGGCGGCCGGTGCGGGGACTGCACGCCGCCGGGCGAGGTGGCCTGCACCGGGCCGGGCACGGCGTGGATCCGCCGGTAGGGGTGCCCGTCGGGGAAGTCGTCGTCCAGGAAGCGGGTCAGCTCGGCGAGCTGCTGCGGGAAGTCGTCGGCGCCCTCGTTCAGCCGGTCGGTGCGGCGCAGGGCGGCGGCGGTCGCGCCGTCGGTGCCGGGCGCCCGCCCGAGCCCCAGGTCGATCCGCCCCGGCGCCATGGCCTCCAGCGTGCCGAACTGCTCGGCGATCACGAGGGGCGCGTGGTTGGGCAGCATGACCCCGCCCGACCCGAGCCGGATCCGCTCCGTGTACGCGGCCAGGTGCGCGAGGATCACGGCGGGCGAGGAGGAGGCCACGCCCGGCATGGAGTGGTGCTCGGCCACCCAGTACCGGTGGTACCCGCGCGCCTCGGCGAGCTTCGCCAGCTCCACGCTGGTCCGCAGCGCGTCGGACGCGGTCCGCCCGGCCCCCACCGTGACCAGGTCGAGAACGGAGAGGGGCACGGGGGCGGTGCCGTGTGCGGTGCCCCTGATCTCGTCGTCTGCGGTCACGTGGGTGCCTCCTGTCGTACGTTCTCGCACTCGGTGCATGTGCGGTGGGGGAACCGGGGGTGGTCCCCGGTTATTCCCCCGTCCGCTCGTTCCGCGACGCCGTTCTCGTGGCTCTCGACCGCTTCCGTTCCGTGCGCCGCACTTGCCGTCACGTGGTGATCAAGTGACGCGTCGCCCTTCTTGGACGTGCTCGCCATCACGTCCGCAGCGCGGGTCCCGGGGGTCGTCGTCCGATGGCCGCACGTCGACCCGACGCTCCGTGCCGGGTGAGTCGCGGAAGGCGGCTGCGAGGGTTCTGCGGGTGGTGCGCCTGGGGGGTGGAGCCGGAGGCGGAAGGGAAGGGAGGCACGCAGAAGATCCTGGTGACGGCCGGCCTGCGGCATCCCGCCACCGGCGTCCACCACCAGGACGGCCGCCCCGACACCGCCGCCGCCCTCCGACGCACCGGCCGCGACCACGAACGGTGCCGGCACCGGATTCATCCGCGAACCGGCGGGCACGCTGAACTCCATGACGACCGGGGGAAAGTCCTCCCGCTGCCTCACCGACGCCACCGGCGACGTCCTCCGTGGAGGTCAGCGGCGATCGGCCCGGTCCTTCTTGTTCCCGCCTTGCTGCTCGTGGTGGAGAACCGGGGGATGGCAGTGAACTACCTGGCCGTACTCACGGGGTTCGCGCCCCGTGGATATGAGTGGCTCGTCATCACCGTATTCGTGGGGTGTGTCGTGGTGGTGCTCTACGTCGCCAGAAGGAACGGGCGTTGAGTGCGTTTGATCACGCTTGGGGTGAGTAACCCTTCGTTTTCCACGGCCTCTCCGAGGCTCGGGAAGGTCCTGAGATCCACCTATGCCTGGATGCGCCTTTTCGGAACGGAACAGCGGCCGCGTCCGGTGTCATGGCTGCCACCGCACCCGGTGCTCCGCCAGGTGTGACAGCACCGCGTGGTTCGCCTCCCAGCCGTCCGGGAACTTCACCAGGGTTCCTAGCTGGACCGGTTCGGTGGACGGGTAGTCGTCCAGCAGGTCCGTCACGCCCTCGCGGCAGACGACGATGCACGCGTGGCGGTGGCGGGAGGCGAGGACGCACAGGCGGCCCGTTTCCAGGTGGAACGCGGTGGCGTCGGGGCGGCCGGACAGCGGGTGCAGGACGACCGTCACGTCGTACTCCCGGCCCTGGAGCCGGTTCGCCGTGTCGACGGTCACGTCGCTCACCCCCAGGTCCGCCAGCGCCGCGCGCACCGCCGCAGCCTGGTCGCGGTGGGCCGTGCCGACGGCGACGCGGTCCGCGGTGAGCGGGGTGGGACCGGGGGAGCGCTCGGAGACCGCCGCGCCGCCCCGGTCCAGCAGGCGGCGGACCACCTGGGCGACCGCTCCCACCGCCTCCGGGTCGGTGCGCGGGGTGTGCCGGGCGGGCAGCTCCAGCAGGCCCCAGCCGGTCTCCGCGGCCTCGTCGATCACCCGGTCGGGGCCCGAGCCGTCCGAGGGGACGGCGAGGGTCAGGGCGCGGTCGCCGTGGCTGGTGCCGCTGCGGAACGGGGTGAACGGGTAGAACGCGTCCGACACCAGCGGCGCCGCCGAGGCGGGCAGCCGCCAGGAGACCGGGAGGCGGTGCTGCGGCAGGTCGGGGTTGTGGGCGAGGAGGGTGGTGACGGCCGAGCCCGACGGGTCGTAGGAGAGGCCCGCCCACTGCTCGGCGCCCACGAGGGAGAACGGGTCGAGCTGCCCCGGGTCGCCCACGAACAGCGCCCGTTCGAACAGTCCGGCCACCGCGAGCAGCGCGTCCGAGCGCATCTGGTACGCCTCGTCGACGATGGCGTGCTGCCACGGCTCCACGTTCTTCACGTGCGCCCACTTCGCCGCCGTCGAGAGCACCACCGGCAGCCCGGCGAGATCGGCCGCCTTCGCCGACGTGCGCACCTGCTCCAGGCCGTCGAGCGCCTTGTCGTAGGGGTCGGTGTCGCTGCTGTGCAGGCGGCCCACCGGCAGGTCCGGGTTCTTCTCGGCGAGGCGGAGGACGAGGTCGTCCACCTGGGCGTTGGTCTGCGCCACCACCATCAGCGGGCGGCCCGCCTCCGCCAGCTCCAGCGCCGCGCGCACCACCAGCGTGGACTTGCCGGCGCCGGGCGGGGAGTCGACGACGACACCGCGCGCGGGGCCGTGGAGTGTGTCGCGGAGGATCGCGTCCGTGGCGCGGGCGGCCGCGGAGCCGGGGTGGAACGCCGTCTCCTCGACAGGGGCGGTCACAGCAGGTCCTCCTCGGTCACCGGGTCGGCGGGCTCGGGGGCGGGATCCTCATCGGGCGGGCCGCCGTGCGTCCACGGGGTCTCCTCCGGGTCGGGGAGTCTCGCGCCGCCGCGCGGCTCGTGCTCGAAGAGCGTGAAGCACAGCAGGTCGCCCTTCTCCGGCACCGAACCGGGCTCCGGCTCCTTGCCCCGGCCCATCTTGTCCATGATCCGCAGGACCAGCAGCCCCTCCTCGTACCCGACGAACTCGGCCGTCTGCGGCTTCCCGCCCAGCGAGCGGTACACCTTCACGCGCTCCCCCAGGTGGGGCCGGTCGTCCGTGCGGACCGTGACCAGCGGGCGCGGGCTCGGCCGCTTGCTCTCGCTGTACGCCATCACCACGTCGACGACCTCCCCGGCGAACGCCTCCCCGGACAGCCGCCGCGCCGCCATCGCCAGCGGGTCGTCGAGCGCCTCCTGCGCCTCCAGGCGGGCCTGCTCCCGCTCGCGGGCGGCTAGCTTGTTCGCCGCCGTCACCGCGTCGTCGCGGCGGGGCTGCGGCGGCTCCCCGGCCGCCACCCGGTCGCGGTGGCCGGTGAACGACCAGCGGTCGCGCGTCCAGCGCTCCTCCACCCGGGCGCCCTCCGGCAGCTCCCGCAACAGGTCCAGGCCCCGCCACACCGCGTCCCAGGTGGGCCGCGTACGGCTCTCCACCAGCGCGCGGATCTCCCGCTCGGCGGCGGTCAGCGCGCCCAGCCGGTCGTCGGCCTCCACGCCGTCCTCGGCGGCGGCGAGCGCGGTGCGGGCGCGGTCGTAGCGCTCGATGGCCGGGGCGAGCAGCTTGTTGTCGAACGCCGGGTCGGTCGCCGGGCCCGCGGGCGGGCACACCAACTGGCCGTCGCCGTCCCGCGCCAGCTCCGCCTCCTGGGCGGCCTCCGCCCCGGAGCGGCCCTCGGGCGGGTCGATCCAGGCGAGCAGCGCTCCCAGGTGCTGGTCCTCCAGCGTGGACTGGCCGGTCGCCCAGTGCCGGCTCAGCACGTCGGTCATGGCGAGCAGCAGGCAGGAGCCGGGCACCCGGGCCCGCTCCCCGAAGTGCGTCAGCCAGCGGCCGAGCAGCGGCACCCGGGGCGGCGCCGGGAACGGCGTCTCCGGGTCCTGCTCCGCGGTGCGCCGGAACCGCATCGACCGGCCGAGCAGGCGTACGAGGTCGATGCCGGCCCGGCTCGGCACGATCAGCTGGGGCGCGTCCGCGCACAGCTCGACCTCGACCTTGACCCGCTTGCCGGTCTCCGGGTCGGTCTCCGAGCGCTCGGCGGCCTCCACGGCGTCCGCGAAGCCGTCCACGTACGGCAGGACCACGTCGGCCAGTTCGGCGAGGAACGCGAACCGCAGCTCGCGGTCGCGCGGCTGCGGCACCGCCAGCAGCCGCGGCGCGTCCCGCTCGGCGCCCACCAGCGCGCCGAGCGGGGCGCCCGCCTCACCGGCGGTGATGAGCGGCACGAACACCAGGGGCCGCTCGGACAGGTGACGGTGCCGGACGGTGGCGGCCGGCTGGGCGCGCCCGGTGTCGACGGCCTCGAGGCGGGCGAGGGTGGAGATCAGCGACACGCGGCCACCTCCCGCGCGGACGCCAGCGCCTCGGCGCGCAGGGCGGCGGCCCGGCGCAGCGCGGCCACCGCCGGGTCGTCGGGGTCGCCCGCCTCGCCGCGGGCCGCCGCCAGCACGTCCCCGACGGTCGTCAGACCGCCCAGCTCCGCCCGCACCGGGCGGCCCAGGGAGGTCACGGCGCCGGCCGCGCGGGAGCGGTCACGGCAGTGGAAGGCCAGCTCGCACGCGGACAGGCACTCCGGCGCGTAGGTCGCCGGGACCGAATCCACGGCCTGCTCGAGCCGCTCGGGAGGCAGCTCGGGGGAGAAGCAGGTGCCCTCCGGGAGGGTGTCGGCGATCTCCTCGATGCGGGTGAGCCGGGCGAGCTGACGGGCGGTCACCGCGCGCTGCTTGCGCACGTCCACGGCGGAGGCGGCCGGCAGGTTGGAGAAGTCCTTCGGGCACACCAGCAGGACGCGGTGGCGCACCCGGGGCGGCGGGTCGAGCCGCTCGGCGACCCGCTCCAGGGCCAGCACGTACACCGCGGCCTGGCGGGCGGCCGCGCCGACCTTCGCCGGGTCGGCGGCCCCGTCCAGCATGGGGAACGACTTGATCTCGACGACCGTCCAGCTGCCGTCCGGATGCACCACCACCGCGTCCGGCTCCAGGAACGCGGGCGAGCCCGCCACGTCCAGGGCGAGCATCGGATGGTCCAGCAGCGTCCACGCGCCGGGCGCCTCGGCGGCCTCGCGCAGCGCCAGCTCCGTACGCGCGGTGCGGCCCTCGGGGCCCTGCGCGCTCAGGTCGGGCACCCGGGCCCCGGCGGGCGGTTCGGCTCCGCGGTCCAGCTTCTCGTGGGCGAGGCGCAGCAGTTCCGTGCCGCCGTCGGCCTTGACCTTCGCCTCGAAGGCGTTGCCCCGGACGAACGCGAACTGCGACTGGCCGAAGACCGAGGGGGAGCCCAGCGCGCCGGCCAGCGCCGCCTTGTCCACCCCGGCGCCGTCGAGGATCGCGCGCCGTCTGCAGCCCGGGTTGGCGGCGAGGGCGGCCAGGGCACGCGCGTCCAGTGCTGTGGCCTGCACCTCGGGACCGCGCAGCTCAGCGAGCCGGTGCCGGAGCCTCTTCCCCCGCGTCCGAGGGGGAGGCACCCGGTTCGGCTCCTGGTCCGTACCGCGACTCGGGATGCCGCTGCCGTGGAATTCGCTCACCCGCGGAAGTGTGGCATCCGGCACTGACAATCGTGGCATCCGTGGCGGGAGGGACCGCCGGGGCGGCCGTCGCGCCGGTCCGGAAGCGGGCCTTCACGAGGTCCGCGTACCGCATCACGTGCGGGGCCAGCAGGAGGCCCGCGCCCATCACGGCGGCGCCCGCGAGCGCGTCGAGGAAGTAGTGGTTCGCGGTGCCCATCACCACGATCGTGGTCACCAGCGGGTAGATCACCGCGGCCGCCCTGGCCCAGCGCCCGCGCCCGTACTTCCAGAGGATCACCCCGCACCACAGCGCCCATCCCACGTGGAGGCTGGGCATCGCCGCGTACTGGTTGGTCATGCCGCCGAGGCCGCGCGGGGCGCTCGCCTCGCCGCCCCACCAGCCCCACGCGCTGTAGTACGCCATCGTGTCCACGAAGCCGTGGCTCGCGTCGAGCAGCCGGGGCGGGCAGGTGGGCAGCAGGGTGAAGCCGATCAGGCCGATGAACGTCGATGCCATCAGCCAGGTCCGGGCCGCGCGGTAGTGCACCGCGCGGGAGCGGAACAGCCACACGAGGACCACCGGGGTCACCAGGTAGTGCAGGGACGCGTACCAGAAGTCGGCGGGTACGCCGAGCCACGGCTCGCGGGTGAACAGGCGGTTCAGCGGGTGCTCCGCGTTGAGGTGCAGTGCCTTCTCGATGCGCAGGATCGCCAGGCCGTGGTCGACGGCGTCGGAGACGTCGCCGCGGACGACGAGCCGTCCGGCGGAGTAGCAGGCGTACACGAGGAGGATGAGCGGCAGCTCCGTCCACCAGCGCATCCGGGTCGCCGGGACCGCCTCGGTGCCCGGTGTCTCGGTGTGCGGCATCCGATCGCTCCCCCTTCTCCTCGCGCTGTGCTTGTCGGCGGCCAGTCACTTTACGGCGTGTGCGCGTCTACCCGCGTACACGCCCTCGCTACCGGACAGACGCGTGGACCGCCCCCCCGGTTGCCCGCGACCGGGGTGAGCGATGATGGACGTGTTCCGCCTGTGCTTTTCCCGGAAGGTTCCCCATGGCTCCGCGCATCCTGCTGGCCCGGCACGGACAGACCGCATGGTCGCTGTCCGGCAAGCACACCGGCAGGACCGACGTGCCGTTGCTGGAGGAGGGCCGCCGCGGGGCGAAGCTGCTGGGCGAGCGCCTGCACCGGCCGCCGTACGACGGGCTGCCGGACGTCGAGGTGCGCACCAGCCCGCTGTCCCGCGCGCGGGAGACCTGCGAACTGGCCGGCTTCGGCGACCGCGCGGAGCACTGGGACGCGCTGCTGGAGTGGGACTACGGCGCGTACGAGGGCATGACCCCGGCGGAGATCCAGGCGGTGCGGCCGGGCTGGCTCATCTGGCGGGACGGCGTCCCCGAGGGCGAGACGCTCGCCGAGGTGACGGCCCGCGCGGACGAGGTGGTCGCCTGGGCCCGCTCCGCCGACCGGGACGTGCTGGTCTTCGCCCACGGCCACATCCTGCGCTCCCTCGCCGCCCGCTGGCTGGGCCTGCCCCTCGACTTCGCGGCCCGCGTCCGCCTCAGCCCGACGTCCCTGTCGGTCCTGGGCTGGGCGTACGGCGAACCGGCCGTGGAGAGCTGGAACGACGTGGGGCACCTCGTCCTCTGAGTCCTCTGACGCGTCCCTTCCCTCGTCTCCGCCCTCCGCCCTCCGCCCGGGCCGCGCCGCCAAGGCCGCGTGACCCGGCCCGGACACCGCGGGCCCCGCCGGCGTTCCCCTGCGCCGGCGGGGCCCCGCGGTCCGTGCCCTCCGGGGTCACACCATGCGCGGCAAGGAGGCGTGGCGGTCCAGGAACTCCGAGACGCCGGACGTGCGGCGGTGCGGCAGCAGCACGCGGGAGGTGCCGGACAGCATCGAGCGGACGCGGGACGACTGGACGTCGCTCAGCAGGTCCAGGGCGCGCATCCCGGCCTGCGCGGCCTCGTCGGGACGGCCGCCGCGGGCCAGGTCGTCGGCCAGCTCCGCCGTGTACAGCGCGAGGTTGCGGGTGAAGTGCGGGTTCTGGAGCTCCGCCGCCCGGCGGGCGTGGCGCGCCGCGCGCGGCCAGTCGCCCAGCGTGGACCAGCACTGCGCCTCCAGGCCCTCCAGCTCGGCCTCCCCGTAGAAGGTCATCCACTCGGGGTCCGCCTCCGCGGGCCCGCGGTCGAAGTACGCCTGGGCCCGCACCAGCGCCTGCTCGCAGCCCGCGCGGTCGGCGAGCCCGGCCCAGCCGCCCGCCTCGCGCAGGGCGAGGAGCGACATCAGCCGGGGTGAGCCCAGCGGGCGCGCCGCCCGCTGGGCCGCCTGCGCCGCCCGCACCGCCTCCCGGGGGCGGCCCGCGTCCCGCGCGAGGAACGCCGTGTTGCAGAACGCGTGCGCCTCCAACGCGGGGTCGCCCGTCACCCGGGCGGTCGCCAGCGCCTCCGCGTAGTGCGAGCGCGCGTCGTCGAAGCGGCCCGAGTCGTGCGCCAGCCAGCCCACCGAGATGGCCAGTTCCCCCGCGCCCGCGTACAGCCGGTCCGCCGTGCGCTGCCGGACCGCCCCCGCGTCCAGCAGCTGGTACGCGGCGCGCAGCGGGGCCGCCGCACGGCGGTAGAGCCCGTCCGCCCCGTGCCGGTCGTCGAGCACCCGGATCCGGCGCACCGCCTCCTCCAGGGCGCACGCGTCCGTGCTCCCCGCGCGGCGCACGGGCCGCTGTGCCGCCGATGCCTCCGGGGCGAACCCGTACGGGCCCAGGGCGGCGGCGGCCACCGTGGCGCCGCCGGTCATGAATGCGCGACGCAGCACGTCGCTCTCCTCGTGGTCGTGCGGGTCGTACTCGTCGTACGTGTCGTACCTGTCGTGCGTCTCATACGGCTCGCACGCCCCGCTGGTCTCACTCGTGGCGTCCGCCGGGTTCTCGGGCCGGCCCCCGGCGGCCCCCGTCCGGCGCCCGCGGACCGACGAGCGGGGCGCGAAGCCCAGGTCGGTCAGCGTGCGGCCGGGGAACATGTGCAGGAACACCCGCTCGTAGGCGTAGTTCGGGCAGCGGATCTCACCCGCCTCGACCCGGTGCACGTACCGCGCGTCACAGCTGACCCGCTCGCCGATCTCGCGGGCGGCCCGCCGTACCGCCGCGGCGAACTCGGCCGGCGAGCGCGATCCGCGCAGGCGCCGGAAGGCGAGATTCGGCCGCGGTGGCCGAGCTGGCTGGGACGAGGGCACCGATGACGACGCCATGGCCGGGTCCTCTCTGCGAACCGTCGAACCATGCCGGGAACGAGGCGGCTTGTCCGGGTGCCACCCTGTTTCCGGCGGGCATGAACGTACCTGCTGTGACGGACTGGGTACGTTGAGTTTGGCCACATACCGGATATGTCATCCGTGATCTGCCATGAAGTGCCATCCTTTGCGGCGGACTTCCGGCGTAGCCCTTGACGGCGCGGCTCGTTGGACCCTGTGGACCGGGAGCCCCCCGGCTCCCGACCCCTCGTCCGAGCAGGATCTGTGTGGTGGAGGCCGGGATGATGACGACCAGCCGGAAGAACGACCCCCTCGAACCCGTCGGGCCGGACTGTGACGTGGTCACCGTCCCGGCCCGGCAGGGCCTGGAGGCGGTGGACATCCTGCGGCGCGGAGCCGGGGACGCGGTGGGTCCGGTGCTGCACGACAGCGGCCGCGGCACCCTCGGCTTCCTGGTGCCGCCCGGCACCGCGGCCGCGTGGGACGTCCCCGGCAGCGTCTGCACGGAGACCGACGGCCGCGGACTGTGTCTGACGCCCGGCCGGCCGGCGGAGGGCTCCGACTGGCTGGTGCCGCCCGGGGAGGCGGACCTGGCGACGGACCCCGCGGTGCTGCGCGAGGCCCTGGGGGAGGCCCAGCGGATGATCGAGGCGGCGGACAGCCGCAGTTGAGCGGCCGGGCGTCCCGTGAGCGGGCGGCCGCCGGGCCCCGGCGGGGTACGTACGGGGCGCGGCCTGGGACAATGACCGCATGGGACGGGGCAGGAACAGCGGACGGGGACGGACGGCCGTCGAGGCCGTCACCGAGCAGGTCGACGGAGGGGTCGCCGAGCTCGTCCCGGACCGCGACCGGCCCCGCGCCTGGACGCTGCTGATCGACGGGGCGCCGCAGTCGCACGTCGACCTGGACGACCCCGCCCGCCTCTCCTTCGAGTACCAGCGCCGCTTCGGGCACGTCGTCGACCTCGTCGCCCCGCCCGGCGCACCGCTGCGGGCCGTGCACCTCGGCGGCGGCGCCTTCACCCTCGCCCGGTACGTCGCCGCCACCCGCCCCCGCTCCACCCAGCAGGTCGTCGAGCGCGACGGGGCGCTGGTGCGACTGGTCCGGCGGGAACTGCCGCCGGACCCCCGGGCACGGATCCGGGTGCGCACGGCGGACGCCCGGGAAGGGCTCGCCAAAGTGCCCGACGGCTGGGCCGGCCTCGTCGTCGCCGACGTCTTCGGCGGGGCCCGCACCCCGGCCCACCTGACCTCGGCCGAGTTTCTCGACGAGGTCCGCAGGGCCCTCGCCCCCGGCGGGGTCTACACCGCCAACCTCGCCGACGGGCCCCCGCTGACGCATCTGCGCGGCCAGATCGCCACCGCCGCCGCCCGGTTCGCCGAGCTCGCGCTGATCGCCGACCCGGCCGTGCTGCGCGGCAAGCGGTTCGGCAACGCCGTCCTGGTCGCCTCCGACGCGCCGCTGCCGCTCGCCGAGCTGACCCGCCGGGCCGCCTCCGACCCGCTCACGGGCCGGGTCCTGCACGGCCGGGACCTCACCGGCTTCACCGGCGGCGCGGCCCCGGTGACCGACCTCAGGGCGGTGGCGTCACCGGCGCCGCCCGCCGACGTCTTCCGCCGAACCGTGCCGTGAGGCGGCGTCAGTACGTGCCGATCTCCACCCGCGGCGGGCCGTCGTGCCAGGTGCAGAAGACCGTCACCCGGTCCGCGCCCGAGGCGAACTCCACCCGGATCCACGTCTGCGTCTTCCACACCTGCATCGACCAGCCGGCCCCCGGCGTCGCCGACACCAGCGACGCGGACGCCTCCCCGATGTCGAACACCGCCCGGCCGCCCCGGGTGTCGTAGCCCTTGACCTCGCCGGCGGCGGTCGCCGCGGGCGCGGACGGCGTCCTCGAAGGGGTCGCGGCGCGCGAGGGCGACGGGTCCGGCGGGGCGGACCCGGTGGACGGACGCGTCGACGGCTCGCGGGACGTCTCCGTCCGCTTCCCGTCCTCCTGCGACGGCTCGGCGGACGGGCGGCGCGTGGACGACGACACCGCCCGCGCCTCCTCCTCGCCCGCCGGGATCGGCAGGGCGCGCGGCGGGTCGTAGGCCGTGCCCTCCATCACCGTGCTGACGCCCCACCACGACAGCGTGACCGCCGCGCCCGTGGCGAGCAGCCAGGCCAGTAGGTGGAGGAGTCCTCTGCGCATCGTCGGGCCATACTGCCCCACACGCCCCGCCCGTGTCGCGCCCCGGGCGGGCGCGGGATGTCCGTCCACAGGCCGTCGGGCGGCTCGTCCGGAGTTGTCCACAGGCCCCGGCCGCCCCGCCCGGCATGGCGTACGGTGCCGCCCATGGCAAGTGTTCTCGTGGTCGAGGACGACCAGTTCGTACGTTCGGCGCTCATACGGCAGCTGACCGACGCCTCGCACACCGTGCGCAGCGTCGGGACCGCGCTGGAGGCGCTGCGCGAGGTCGCCCATTTCCGCTTCGACGTGGTCGTCCTGGACCTCGGACTGCCGGATCTCGACGGCTCCGAGGCCCTGAAGATGCTCCGCGGCATCACCGACGTCCCGGTCATCGTCGCCACCGCCCGCGACGACGAGACGGAGATCGTGCGGCTGCTCAACGCCGGCGCGGACGACTACCTGACCAAGCCGTTCTCCGTCGAGCACCTCTCCGCGCGGATGGCGGCCGTGCTGCGCCGCGCCCGCTCCGGCGGCGGCGCGGCCGCGCCCTCCCCGGTGATCCGGGTCGGCGGCCTCACCGTCGACCCGCTGCGCCGCCAGGCCGAACTGGACGGCGTGCGGCTCGACCTGACCCGGCGTGAGTTCGACCTGCTCGCCTTCCTCGCCGGACGGCCCGGGGTGGTCGTGTCCCGCCGGGAGCTGCTCGCCGAGGTGTGGCAGCAGTCGTACGGCGACGACCAGACCATCGACGTCCATCTGTCCTGGCTGCGCCGGAAGCTGGGCGAGACCGCCGCCCGCCCCCGCTATCTGCACACCCTGCGGGGCGTCGGCGTGAAGCTGGAGCCGCCGGCCGGCGCGGCCGGACCCGCGCAGGCGCCCGGAGCGGAGCCGCCCCGATGAGATGGGCCCTGGTGAAGGTGTCGCTGGCGGTGACCGCGATGGTCGTGGTGGCCTTCGCCGTCCCGCTCGGCCTGGTCGTCCGCGAGATGGCCCGTGACCGCGCCTTCGCCGGCGCCGAGCGGGAGGCCGCGGCCGTCGCCCCCGCGCTGTCCATCACCACCGACCGCGCCGAGCTCGAACGGGTCGTCGCCTCGGCCGGCTCCGACGCCTCCATGGCCGTGCACCTCCCGGCGGCCGCCGGTGGACAGCCCGTGGACACAGGGGAGCGGCGGGCCTCCGACGAGGACATCGCCGCCGTGCGCGAGCTGGGCCGCGCCTCCACCTCCACCGTGCCCGGCGGCTCGGCCCTGCTCCAGCCGGTCGCGCTCAGCTCCGGCGAGATCGCCGTCGTCGAGGTGTTCGTCCCGGAGTCCGAGGTCACCAACGGCGTCGGCACGGCGTGGGCGGTCCTCGCGGGCGTCGGCCTCGCCCTGATCGTCGGCTCGGTCGCGGTCGCCGACCGGCTGGGCGTGCGGATGGTGCGCCCCGCCCAGCGGCTGGTCGAGGGGGCGCACGAACTGGGCGAGGGCAAACTGGGCGCCCGCGTGCCCGAGGAGGGACCGACCGAACTGCGCCTGGCCGCCGTGGCGTTCAACTCCATGGCCGACCAGGTCGTCCAGCTCCTCGCCAACGAGCGGGAGCTGGCCGCCGACCTGTCCCACCGGCTGCGCACCCCGCTCACCGTGCTGCGGCTCAACGCCGCCTCGCTGGGCGACGGCCCGGCGGCCGAGCAGACCCGGGCGGCGGTCGAGCAGCTGGAGCGCGAGGTCGACACCATTATCCGCACCGCCCGCGACGCCAAGCCGCAGACGGCCGCCGCCGGACCCGGCGCGGGCTGCGACGCGGCCGAGGTGGTGCGCGAGCGGATGGCGTTCTGGTCGGCGCTCGCCGAGGACGAGGGCCGCAAGTGGCGCGTGGCCGGGGCGGACCGGCCGGTGCGCGTCCCCGTGGCCCGCGCCGACCTGGCCGCCGCCCTCGACGCCCTGCTCGGCAACGTCTTCCGGCACACCCCCGAGGGCACCGCCTTCGCCGTCGACGTGCACAACGGCGAGGACGCGGTGATCGTGCTCGTCTCCGACGCGGGCCCCGGCATAGCCGACCCCGGCGCGGCGATGGCCCGCGGCCGGGGTTCCGGCACGGACGGCTCCACCGGCCTGGGCCTGGACATCGTGCGCCGCCTCGCCGAGTCCACGGGCGGCGACGTGCGGATCGGCAGGTCGGTGCTCGGCGGGACCGAGGTGCGCGTCTGGATCCAGCTCGACGGCCGCGACCGGCCGCCGCGGCGGCGCGGACACCGGGGAAGCGTCCGCCGGCGCCGGACGGGCCGCGGCGCGCTGTCCCTCAACCGCTCCCGCCCCCTTCCCTGAGCGGGCCCTGAGACCCCCGGCCGGCTCCCGGACCGGACGAGCCGCCCGGTCCCGGAGGGCCGGCGTGCTGCCGCGCACCCCCCACGAACGGCGACGAGGGCCGGCACGAGATGAGCACGCGCCGGCGCAGGATCAGCGCAGGATCAGCGGCAGGAACAAGAAGGCGACCGGCGCGGTGGCGGCCGTGGCCGTCGCCGCCGGGGGCGTTCCCGTTCATGAGCACCGCGCAGGCGGCGGGCGTGGGGGCCGCGTACACCCGGACCCGCGGAGAACGACGGGGAACGCGTGCCCCGGCCGGACCTCCCCCCACCCGGCCGGGGCACCCGTGCGTCCGGTGGCAGGTCCGGACGCGCACGAGCGGGGCGCGGCGCTCCCCGGGGAACGCCGCGCCCCGCCCCCGGACCCCGCGCCCCGTTCCTCCCGGACGGCGAGGGCCGTCAGATGCCCTCGAGGTCCGGAAGCACACCCTCCTTGGCCGCCCGCGCGTACCACAGTGCGCTCGACTTCGGCGTCCGCTTCTGGCTGACGTAGTCGACGTACACCGCGCCGAAGCGCTTCTCGTAGCCGTACGCCCATTCGAAGTTGTCCAGCAGCGACCACAGGAAGTAGCCGCGCACGTCGGCGCCGTCGTCGAGGGCCCGGCGCACCGCGGAGAGGTGGCCGTGCAGGTAGGCGACGCGCTCCGGGTCGTGGACCTTGCCCTCGGCGTCCGGCTTGTCGTCGTAGGCGGCGCCGTTCTCCGTGATGTAGAGGGGAAGGCCGGGAGCCTCGCGGTGGTAGCGCATGATCAGCTCGTGCAGCCCGGTCGGGTCGACCGACCAGCCCATCTCGGTCTGCTCGCCCGGCGACTGGTGGAACGCCACGTCGTCGGCGGCGGGCCACGGCGAGTGCTCGCTCGCCCCGTGGCCGTCGGCGCGCGGGCCCTTGTCGTCCGGGTCGGCGGCCGACACCAGGGTCGGCGTGTAGTAGTTGAGGCCGAGCGCGTCGATCGGCTGATGGATCGTGTCCAGGTCGCCGTCCTGGATGCACGACCAGTCGATGACCGAGGAGGTCGCCTCCAGCAGCGTCTCCGGGTAGGCGCCGTGCAGGATCGGGCCGTGGAAGATGCCGCCCGACAGGTCGTCGATCTTGCGGGCCGCCGCCACGTCCGCCGGGTCGCCCGGGTTCAGCGGGCGCACCACGGAGGTGTTGAGGCTGAGGGAGATCTGGTTGCGGGCCGGCATCACCGAGCGCAGCGCCTTGGTGCCCAGGCCGTGCGCCAGGTTGAGGTGGTGGGCGGCCTTCAGCGCGGCGGCCGGGTCGGTGCGGCCGGGGGCGTGCACCCCGGAGGCGTAGCCGAGGAAGGCGCTGCACCAGGGCTCGTTGAGCGTCATCCACGTCTCGACGCGGTCGCCGAGCGCCTCGCCCACGATCTTCGCGTACTCGGCGAAGCGGTGGGCGGTGTCGCGCTCCGGCCAGCCGCCCGCGTCCTCCAGCTCCTGCGGCAGGTCCCAGTGGTAGAGGGTGACGGCCGGCTTGATGCCCTTGTCCAGCAGCTCGTCGACCAGCCGGCGGTAGAAGTCCAGACCGCGCTGCACGGCCGGGCCGCGGCCGGTGGGCTGCACGCGGGACCAGGACACGGAGAAGCGGTAGGTCTGGAGGTTGAGGTCGGCCATCAGCGCCACGTCGTCGCGGTAGCGGTGGTAGTGGTCGACGGCGATGTCACCGGTGTCGCCGCCCGCCGTCTTGCCCGGCGTGTGGCTGAAGGTGTCCCAGATGGAAGGGGTACGTCCGTCCTCCCGCACCGCCCCCTCGATCTGGTACGCGGAGGTCGCGGCGCCCCAGAGGAAGGCCGGAGGAAAGGTCACCGGGGTCGCCGGCGTGGCGGAGTCAGACATGGAAGCGCTCCCATAGAGGTCGCATAGGGGTCGTGGAAGACCGACGGATACGTGAGAGAGAGGAAGGGGGCCGAGGCGGCGGCGACCCGGCCCCACCGGGATCGGGCGCGGGCGTCAGCCCTTGACCGCGCCCTGCATGATGCCGCCCACGATCTGCTTGCCGAAGATCGCGAAGACCAGCAGCAGGGGCAGCGTGCCGAGCAGCGCACCCGCCATGATCAGGGACTGGTCGGGGGTGTACCCGCGGCCGAGACCCGCGACCGCGACCTGCACGGTCGGGTTGCCGGTCTGCGTCAGGACCAGGAACGGCCACAGGAAGTCGTTCCACGCCTGCACGAACATCAGCATGCCGAGCACGGCCATGGCCGGCCGCGCGGCCGGGAAGACCACGTGCCACACCACGCGCCAGCTGCTCGCGCCGTCCACCCGCGCGGCCTCGATGACCTCGTCGGGCAGCGCCTGCAGCAGGTACTGCCGCATGAAGAACACACCGAAGGCGCTCACCAGCGACGGGAAGATGACCGCCTGGAGCTGGTCGGTCCAGTCGAGCTTGGCGACCATCATGTACAGCGGGATGATGCTGAGCTGCGGCGGGATCATCATCGTGCCGATGACCACCAGCATCAGGGCGTTGCGGCCCTTGAAGCGCAGTTTGGCGAAGGCGAACCCGGCGATCGTCGACAGCACCACGATGGTGACCGCGGAGGTGCCCGCCACGATGGTGGTGTTGAGGAACGCCTCGCCGAGGTTGGCGTCCTTCCAGGCGATCTCCAGGTTCTTGAACAGGTTCGAGCCGAACCAGAACGGCGGCGGGTTCTCCGCCAGGCGCTGGTTGTCGCGGGACGCGGCGATCGCGGTCCACACCAGCGGGAACAGCGACACGATCATGAACACGGCGAGGATCGCGTACGCGAGCGGCCCGCCGTGCAGGGTGCCGCCGGCCCGCGCCGACTTCGGCAGGCGCGAGCGCTTCTGCTCCTTGACGATCGGTGTCTCGGGGGGCGTCACAGTCGTCGTCACGGCCACACTCCTTAACTGCTGGCGCGCAGCCGGCGCGAGATGAGCTGGTTGATGAGGCCGATGACGATCAGGATCGCGAACATGGTCCAGGCGATCGCCGAGGCACGGCCCAGGTGCTGGTTGACCCAGCCCTGCTCGTACAGGTACAGGCCGAGCGTCTGGAACTGGTGCTCCGCGCCGCCCGACGCGCCCTTGTTGGGGTCGAACAGCAGCGGTTCGCCGAAGACCTGGCTGGCGCCGATCGTCGAGACCACCACGGTGAACAGGATCGTCGGACGCAGCGAGGGCAGCGTCACGTGCAGGAACTGCCGCCAGCGGCTGGCGCCGTCCAGCGCCGCCGACTCGTACAGGTCCTGCGGGATCGCCTGCATCGCGGCCAGGTAGATCAGCGCGTTGTAGCCGGTCCAGCGCCAGATGATGATCGTCGAGACGGCTATCTGGCCGGGCCACTTGTCGTCCTGCCAGCCGATCGGGTCGATCCCCACCGCGCCGAGCGCCCAGTTGATCATGCCGTAGTCACGGCCGAAGAGCAGTACGAACACCAGGGTCGCGGCGGCGATCGAGGTGGCGTACGGCGCGAGCATCGCGACCCGCCAGAACGTGGAGGCGCGCAGCTTGTAGTTGAGGATGTGGGCGATGCCCATGGCGATCATCAACTGTGGAACGGTGGAGATGATGCCGATGGTCAGGGTGTTCTGCGCCGCGTTCCAGAAGAAGTCGTCGTCGAAGATCCGGGTGTAGTTCTTCAGACCGACCCAGTTCATGTCGGTCGGCGCGGTCAGCTCGACCTGGTGCAGCGAGGCCCAGCCGGTGTAGATCAGCGGGAACAGCCCGAAGGCGGCGAACAGCAGGAAGAACGGCGAGACGAACGCGTACGGGCTCCAGCGCGCGTCGCGCTGCCAGCGGCGGGACAACCTGGCCCGGCGTTTGTCGTCCTTGTCCGCGGAGCGGCTGCCGGGCGCACGGCCCGGGGCCGCGCCCCCCTCGACGGGGGACGCGGCGATGTCGGAACGGGTGGCCATGCGGGTCACTTGTCCAGGTTGTTGTCGATGGTCTTGGTGGCCGTCTCCCAGGCCTCCTTGGCCGACTTGCCCTTCGTCACGAGGATGACGCCGTTGTCGGTCAGACCCTGCTGGATGATCTGGTCCTTCGGGCCGATCACCTGGACCGGGATCTGCTTGGCGGCCTCGGAGAAGATCTGGCCGATCGGCGCGTCACCGGTCATCTCGTTCGTGGCCCCGGTCACCTCGGGGCTGGTGTACGCGGCCGGGGCGCTCGGGAAGCTGCCCTGGACCTTGAACAGCTTGGCCTGCTGCTCGGGCGCGGTCAGCCAGGCGACCAGCTTCTGCGCCTCCTCGACGTTCTTGCCGCTCTTCGGCACGCCCAGGAAGGAGCCGCCCCAGTTGCCGGACTTCGGAGCCACGGCCACGTCCCACTTGCCGGCGGCCTCCGGCTTCGACTTGCCCTTGATGTAGCCGAGCATCCACGGCGGGCAGGCGACGGTGGCGAACTTGCTGTTGGCGATGGTGGTGTCCCAGGCGGGCTGGAACTGCGTCTGCGACTGGACCAGGCCCTTCTCGGCGGCCTCGGCGGTCAGGTCGAAGGCGGCCCGCACGGCCGGGTTGGTCTTGTAGACGACCTCGCCGGAGGCGTCGTAGAACTTCTCCTTCTCACTGCTGAGGACGGCGTTCAGCAGACCGCCGGGGGAGTCCATGAAGAAGGAGTCCTTGCCGGCCGCCTCCTTGTACTTCTCACCGGTGGCGATGAACTTGTTCCAGTCGCCCGCCCACAGCTTGCCGACCTCCTCGCGCTCGCTCGGCAGACCGGCCTTCTCGAAGAGGTCCTTGCGGTAGCAGATGGCCATCGGGCCGACGTCCGTGCCGAGACCGATGGTCTGGCCGTCCTTGGTGGTGGCCTGCTCCCACTTCCAGGGCAGCCAGCCGTCCTTCTTCACCCCCTCGACCTTGGACATGTCCGTGAATTTGTCCGCCTGGGTGTTGACGACCTCGGCGATGTTGGCGACCTCGATCGCCTGCACGTCCATCAGCCCGCTGTTGGTGGTCAGGTGGTTGACGAGGGCGGGGTAGTAGTTCTCGTTCCGCTCGACCACGTTCTCCTGGATCTTGATGTCCGGGTTGAGCTTCTCGTACTCGGCGTAGAGGCCCGCCTCCTTGAAGCCCATGGTGCCGAACAGACCCAGGGTGATCGTGGTCTTGCCCTCGCCGGACGAGGAACCACCGGAGCTGTCGTCTCCGCCGTCGTCGGCGCAGCCGGCCAGCAGCCCGGTGCCCAGCGACACGACGGCCGCGACGGCCAGGGCCTTGCGGGCGAAGGGCTTGCCCCCGCCCGACCGCTGCCTGGTGAGGGGCAGGGTACGTGCTCGCATTGCGTCCTCCTGTTGCCCTGACGTGCCGACCCCCCGGCCAACGGCGTTGTTGACCCGTATTCTGCGCGTTGCGGCTCGGGCGGGGAACGTGCGGGTTGTGTATGTGTCAGGTACTGTGGGAGCGCTCCCACAAGTGATGTGTTGAAGAGTCGCGGGTCCGGGCGGGGGTGTCAAGGGAGCAGACGCGGCAAAGTGCGTTCAGTTATCTGCCCGTTAACTTGACCCGGGGGACCGCCCCCCGCGGAACGTTGGGATCGGCACGGACGCCCTCGCGGGTGGTCACCGTCACTGCCGGGGCTGTTACATTCCAGGCCAGGGTGACACAGAAGGAAGGCGGGGGCGGATGGCAAGCCACGGAGTGCGGAGTCGCAGCGGTGGCCGCCCCACCCTCGAAGAGGTGGCGGCGCGCGCCGGAGTCGGCCGCGGCACCGTGTCGCGCGTGATCAACGGCTCCCCCCGGGTGAGCGAGGCCACGCGCGCCGCCGTCGAGGCGGCCGTCGCCGAGCTGGGCTACGTCCCCAACACGGCGGCCCGCGCCCTGGCGGCCAACCGTACCGACGCGATAGCGCTCGTGGTGCCCGAGCCCGAGACCCGGTTCTTCACCGAGCCCTACTTCTCCGACATGCTCCGCGGCGTCGGCGCCGCGCTCTCCGACACCGAGATGCAGCTCCTGCTGATCTTCGCGGGCAGCGACCGGGAGCGGCAGCGGCTCGCGCAGTACCTGGCCGCGCACCGCGTGGACGGCGTGCTGCTGGTCTCGGTGCACGCCGACGACCCGCTGCCCGACATGCTGTCCCAGCTGGAGATCCCCGCCGTGATCAGCGGCCCCCGCTCGGCGGACGAGACGCTCACCTCGGTGGACTCCGACAACTACGGCGGCGCCCGGCAGGCCGTCGAGCACCTCATCGGCCGGGGCCGCCGCACCGTCGCGCACATCACCGGCCGCCTGGACGTCTACGGCGCCCAGCGCCGCGTCGACGGCTACCGGGACGCGCTGCGCGAGGCGGGCCACACGGTGGACGAGCTGCTGATCGAGCCGGGCGACTTCTCCGAGGACGGCGGCCGCCGCGCGATGGAGGCCCTGCTGGAGCGCCGCCCCGGCCTGGACGCGGTCTTCGCCGCCTCCGACGTCACGGCGGCCGGTGCCCGCCAGGTGCTGCGCGAGGCGGGCCGCCGCATCCCGGACGACGTGGCGCTGGTCGGCTACGACGACTCCGCCATCGCCCGTCACATGGAGCCGCCGCTGACCAGCGTGCGCCAGCCGATCGAGGAGATGGGCCGGGCGATGACCGACCTGCTGCTCGCCGAGGTCGCCGACCGACGCCCGTCCGCGACGCGGGAGCTGGAGCGGCGTCAGGTGGTGCTGGCCACGGAGCTGGTGGAACGCGCGTCGTCGTGAGCGCGTCGGGATGCGGGCGCCCGCCGCCCGCGTCCGCGCGGTCCCGTCATGCCGGAAGCCGGTGACCCCGACGGGGTCACCGGCTTCCGCGGTGAGGGTGAGTGACGGGACTTGAACCCGCGACATCCTGGACCACAACCAGGTGCTCTACCAGCTGAGCTACACCCACCACGGCCCGGTTCCCGGAAGTCGGTGACTTCCCTTACCGGCCGAGAAAAAGTGTACAGGGTCCGAAGGGGTGCTCGCGCACGCCTTTCCGCGCGGCCCCCCGAGCCCCCTCGGTATCCCTACTGAGCAGGCAGGACGTGCTTCGCCGCGATCTTCTTCGCGGTGTCGGAGTCGGGTCCCGGCTGCGGCACGAAGACGGCCTCGCGGTAGTAGCGCAGCTCCGCGATGGACTCGCGGATGTCGGCGAGTGCCCGGTGGTTGCCGTTCTTCTCGGGGCTGTTGAAGTACGCCCGCGGGTACCAGCGGCGGGCCAGCTCCTTGATGCTGGACACGTCGACGATCCGGTAGTGCAGGTGCTTCTCCAGGGCGGGCATGTCGCGCAGCAGGAAGCCGCGGTCGGTGCCGACGGAGTTCCCGCACAGGGGCGCCCTGCCGGGCTCCTTGACGTGTTCCTTGATGTAGGCGAGGACCCGCTGCTCGGCGTCCTCGAGCGTCGTGCCGTTCGGCAGTTCGTCGAGCAGCCCCGACGCGGTGTGCATCGCGCGCACCACCTCCGGCATCGTCTCCAGGGCCCGCTCCGGCGGGCGGATGACGATGTCGACGCCCTCGCCGAGCACGTTCAGCTCGGAGTCGGTGACGAGGGCGGCCACCTCGATGAGCGCGTCGTCCGACAGCGAGAGGCCGGTCATCTCGCAGTCGATCCACACCATGCGATCGTTCATGTGTCTCACCTTACGGTGCGTGACGCCAGGCGGGACCGGGTGGTGAAACGGTGATTCCCCGGAGCGCCCCGCACAGCGGCGGGGGCCGGAGGCACCCGGCCTCCGGCCCCCACGGCGGTCGCCTCAGTGCGCGCCGCGCTGTCCCGGGACGCCCGGCGCCGAGGCGCTCAGGGGCGACCCCAGCGCGCCGGCCGCCGCCGTCCGGCGCGACTGGTGCGGGACCGCGCCGTCCGGGTACAGCGTCTGCGACACCGGGTGCCCCGAGGGCTCCGGCCTGCCGGACGGGACGCCGCTTCCCGGGGCGCCCTGCGCCGTCCCGGTGTCCTGGCCGCGCTCGGCCTGCGGGCGCCGGGCCCGGTACGCGGCCCGGTAGGCGGCCGGGGACGAGCCGAGCTGGCGCCGGAAGTGGCCGCGCAGCGCCACCGGCGAGCGGAAGCCGCAGCGTCCGGCGACCTCGTCGACCGAGTAGTCCGACGTCTCCAGCAGGCGCTGCGCCTGGAGCACCCGCTGCGTGATCAGCCACTGCAGCGGGGCGCTGCCGGTCAGCGAGCGGAACCGGCGGTCGAAGGTGCGGCGGCTCATGTACGCGCGGGCCGCGAGGGTCTCCACGTCGAACTGCTCGTGGAGGTGCTCCAGCGCCCAGGCGACGACCTCGGCGAGCGGGTCGGCGCCGATCTCCTCCGGTAAAGACCGGTCGAGGTAGCGCTCCTGGCCGCCGCTGCGGCGCGGCGGGACCACCAGGCGCCGGGCGAGCGCGCCGGCCGCCTCGTTGCCGTGGTCCGTGCGCACGATGTGCAGGCACAGGTCGATGCCGGCCGCGGTGCCCGCGGACGTCAGCACGTCGCCGTCGTCCACGAACAGCTCGCGTGGATCGACATGCACCGACGGATAGCGCTTGGCCAGCGTCGGCGCGTACATCCAGTGGGTGGTCGCGGGACGGCCGTCCAGCAGGCCCGCCGCCGCGAGGACGAAGGCGCCGGTGCACAGTCCGACGATGCGGGCGCCCTCCTCGTGGGCCCGGCGCAGCGCGTCCAGGGCCTCGTCCGGCGGCGGGGAGGTGATCGATCGCCAGGCCGGCACCACGACGGTGCCCGCCCGGGATATCGCCTCCAGGCCGTGTGGCGCGGTGAGTTCCAGGCCCCCTGTGGTCCGCAGCGGGCCCTCTTCGCCGCCGCACACCAGCAGGCGGTAGCGCGGCACGCCGGCGTCCTGGCGGTCAACCCCGAACACCGACAGCGGTATGGAACTCTCGAAAATGGGGCCGCCGCTGAACAGCAGCACCGCGACGATCTCCTTGCGGCGGCGCCCGGAGAGTTTCCGGGCCGTGTTTTCCGGCGCGGCAGTGGAGTCGTGGCTCATCCTGCTAAGCCCCCCTCGGTGGTCGCGGCTCCTCGGTTGTGTCGCTCCTGCACGTTTCCCCTCGGTCCTGCACGAGTCCCCCGCCGTAAGACAGTCAAGATCGAATCTACTGTGTCCCGTCGCGCACCGGTGGCCAGTTCGGCACTCGGTGCATTGTCGACTTGGCAACTTGGCGTGAAGCATTCGATCACGAAGCGTTGCACTTGCGCGCTGTGCGGGGAAGTACGCCTCGTCGCGGTGGCCAAAGCGCGTAGGGTGCGCAGGACTCGTGAGGTCCTTTCCGTGCAGGTGGAACGGGGGTTGGGGGGCGGTCACGGCACCGGGTGCGCCCACACCGTAAGTTGGCTGAAAAGAGACGGGTTCGGGTACGGAAACCGGTCAACCGGCCGGTGTCCGTCCGGCGTCCCGCGGGGCGTGCGCCCGCGCGCGAGGAGGGGTGCCGCGGCGCGGGGAGCGGCGGATCAGCAGGCGGGGGACGGCCGTGACGGCCGCCGGGCCGCACGCCGCGCCGGCCGCCGAGGCGAAGGGCGCGCCGCGCCGCGGGAGGACCGCGGGGGCGAGCGGGCAGCCGGACGCGGCCCGGCGGAGGAGGCCGTCCTCCGGGGCCGGACGGGGGCGTGGGCGGGGCGTCGAGGGCTTCCTGTCGTGGCGTGGTCCACCCGCCCCGACGGGCGGGCGGGCCGTCGGTCACCGTGCGGGCGGGGACCGGTGGAGGGGCCGGACGGCCCTTGACGGGCCGGCCGCGGGTGGTTCAGGTGTCAAGCGCATACCGAGCAAACCGCCTGTACAGGGCAGCAACCATTGCGTCGCGGGCGGACCCTCGTGCATGCTCCGGGGAACCCGCCTCCCGGTTCGCGGGATCTGGGCCATGGAGGCGTGCCGCCGTACCCTTGAGGGTATGGGGTGGGGAAGACACTTCCCGGACACAGCTCCGCCGCACACTGTCGTCCCATAAAAGGATCACAACCCCGAGACAGCCATGGCCGGTCACGAATTCTTCGAACCAGCGGACCGCAAGCGGCCGGTCGCCGATCCGACGGCGGCCGAACCCCTGGCGGCGGAGGACTCGCGCCATGCGTGCGACCCCGCCTTCCGGCACGGGGTGGTCGTCGGCTTCGACGGTTCCACGTCCAGTGAGCGGGCCCTCGCGTACGCCATCGGCATGGCGCGGCGCTCCGGCTCCGGGCTGATCATCGTCCACGTCGCCAACCGGCTGCCCACCACGGTGTGGGCGGGTTGCGAGCCGCCGGTCTTCGTGGACGTCCCGGACCACCGCACGGAGGTGCTGGGGCTGGAGCTGGCCTGCGCCGACCATCTGGCCGAGGTGCCGTGGATCCTCGTCGAGCGGGGCGGGGACATCTGCCACGAACTCGAAGAGGTGGGGCGGGAGTACGCGGCCGATGCGATCGTCGTGGGTTCCACCCACGGGGTCGTGGGGCGGCTCTTCGGGTCGGTCGCGGGGAGGCTGGCCAAGCGGGCGCAGCGGCCGGTCGTCGTCATTCCATGACGTGAGGTGAGGGACGGGCCCCCACGTGTTGCGGCAACACGTGGGGCCCGTTCCCGTTCGCCGGCCTCTCGGGTGCGTGAGGGGTGAGCGCGCCCGCGCGGCGGAGCCGCGGATCGGCACGGCCCCGCGCCCCTCGGGGGCGCTTCCCGGTTACTCGACCGTGACGGATTTCGCCAGGTTGCGGGGCTTGTCGATGTCCCGGCCGAGGGCCAGGGCCGTGTGGTAGGCGAGGAGCTGGAGGGGGATGCCCATGAGGATCGGGTCCAGCTCGTCCTCGTTCTTGGGGACCACGATCGTGTGGTCCGCCTTCTCCTGCGCCTGGTGGGCGACGGCGACGATCCGGCCGCTGCGGGCCTTGATCTCCTCCATGGCCGCGCGGTTCTTCTCCAGCAGGTCGTCGTCCGGGACGATCGCCACGGTCGGCATGGCCGGCTCGATCAGGGCCAGCGGGCCGTGCTTCAGCTCGGAGGCCGGGTAGGCCTCGGCGTGGATGTAGGAGACCTCCTTGAGCTTCAGGGACGCCTCGCGGGCCACCGGGTAGCCCCGGACGCGGCCGATGAAGAGCATCGAGCGGGCGTCGGCGTACTCCAGCGCCAGCTTCTTGATCTCCTCCTCCTGCTCCATGATCTCGGCGATCTGGGCGGGGAGGCGGCGCAGGCCCTCGATGATCCGCTTGCCGTCGCGGACGGAGAGGTCGCGGGTGCGGCCCAGGTGCAGGGCGAGCAGCGCGAAGGCGACCGTGGTGTTGGTGAAGCACTTGGTGGAGACGACGCAGACCTCCGGACCGGCGTGCACGTAGACGCCGCCGTCCGCCTCGCGGGCGATCGCGGAACCCACCACGTTGACCACGCCGAGGACCCGGGCGCCCTTGCGCTTCAGCTCCTGCACGGCGGCGAGCACGTCGTACGTCTCACCGGACTGGGAGACCGCGATGTACAGGGTGTCGGGGTCGACGACCGCGTTGCGGTAGCGGAACTCGGAGGCCGGCTCGGCGTCGGCGGGGATGCGCGCCAGCTCCTCGATCATCTGCGCGCCGATCATGCCGGCGTGGTACGAGGTGCCGCAGCCGAGGATCTTCACGCGGCGGATGCGGCGGGCCTCGCGGGCGTCCAGGTTGAGGCCGCCCAGGTGCACGGTGGAGAAGCGGTCGTCGATCCGGCCGCGCAGCACGCGGTCCACGGCCTCGGCCTGCTCGTGGATCTCCTTGTGCATGTAGGTGTCGTGGCCGCCCATGTCGTAGGAGGCGGCCTCCCACTCCACGGTGGTGGGCTCGGCGGTGGTGCGCGTGCCCTCCGTGGTGTAGGTGCGGAAGTCGTCGGCCTTGAGGGTGGCCATCTCGCCGTCGTCGAGGGTGACTATCTGACGGGTGTGGGCGACCAGCGCGGCGATGTCCGAGGCGACGAACATCTCCTTCTCGCCGATGCCGAGGACGACCGGGGAGCCGTTGCGGGCGACGACGATGCGGTCCGGGAAGTCGGCGTGCAGCACGGCGATGCCGTAGGTGCCCTCGATCAGGCGGACCGTCTCGCGGACCTTGTCCTCGAGCTTCTCGGCCTGCGAGCGGGCGATGAGGTGGACGAGGACCTCGGTGTCGGTCTCGGAGAGGAACTCGACGCCGTCCGCCTCCAGCTTGCGGCGCAGGTCGGCGGCGTTGTCGATGATGCCGTTGTGGACGACGGCGACCTTGCCCTCGGCGTCCAGGTGGGGGTGGGCGTTCACGTCGGACGGGGCGCCGTGGGTGGCCCAGCGGGTGTGGGCGATGCCGGTGGTGCCCTTGAAGCGCGCCGGGACCTTGGCCTCCAGGTCGCGCACCCGGCCCTTGGCCTTGACCGTCTTCAGGGCCCCCGCCTTCGGGGAGGTCACGGCGATGCCCGCCGAGTCGTAGCCGCGGTACTCCAGGCGCTGGAGCCCTTCGAGCAGCAGGGGGGCGACCTCACGCCTGCCGATGTAACCGACGATTCCGCACATACAGGTGTGTTCCTAGCCGTAGACGATGCGGCGCAGCTGCCGGAGCGAGAGCTCGGGCGGCGCCACCGCGCGGTATCTCAGGTCCGCCTCGATCCGTTGGAAGATCGTCGCGTTCACCAGGCCCTGGGCCTGGAGCTCGCGGTGGCGGCGACGGACGTACTCCTCGGTCGTCTCGTCGAAGTAGGCGAGCACGTCCTGGATCACACGCAGCGCCTCGCCCCGGCTGAGGGGCGTGGACCGCGTCAGATGATCAACAAGTTCGTCGTGCACCCGATGATCCTGAGGTAACGACGGCCGTTTCGCAAGAATCGTGCCCGATTTCGGGCAGGCTGAGGTAGGTGGTCGTTACATGCGCTTCAGGACGGCCTGCTTGGCGAGGGTGAACTCCTCGTCCGTGAGCACCCCGGCCCGGTGCAGCTCGCCCAGCTCCCGCAGCCGCCGCAGCAGCGCGTCGTGGTCGTCCTCGGCGCGGTCGGGCGGTGCGGGCCGGTCGTCCTCGTGGTCGCGCGGGCCGTCCAGGGCCGGAGCGGCGGGGGCGGACGGGTGCGGAAGGCGGGCCTGGACGGCGGCGGCCACCAGCGCCATCAGCGGGTCCTTCCTGAAGCCCCACAGCTCCACCGCGTTCGGGTCGTACTTGGCCGGGACCTTGGCCGGGGCGTACCGAACGAGGAAGCGCAGGTGGCCGTTGTCCAGGCCGGACGCCGGCTGCCACTCCACCCCCTCCAGGTCCGGCACCGCCAGGGTGCGGGGGCCGGCGGCGGACTTGGCGTCCTCCGTCTTCCAGTTCCACTCCAGCCGGACCCGCTCCCCGTCGAAGCTCACCGTGCCGTCCCCGGCGGAGACGGACAGCGGCAGGGACGGGCCGGGCAGCAGATAGCCGGTCACCGGCCCGGACGGGATCTGCTCCAGCAGCAGCGCGGTGCGGACCTCCTCCGTGAAGTACTCGGCGACGCCGTAGCGGTCGGACTCGACGATCAGCCGGTAGGGGTCGTGCGGCTCGGTGAGGCGCCCGCCGGTCGCGTGCAGCAGCGGGTCGGCGCCGTCGCGCAGCCGCAGCCTGAGCCGCCCCGACTTCTTGCCCTGCTCCAGCGAGATGCCCGCCAACGCCTCGAGCGGCACGGTCAGTTCACCCAGCGTCCGGCGCAGCAGGCCGACGTTCTTGTCCCGGCCGGGTGTCAGGCGCAGGGTTTCCCCGTCGAACGTCCACGTGCCGTCCTTCTGGATGATTTCCGCCATGGGGGGATTGTTCCACCGGAACGGCGGGGGAGTGGTCTGGACCTGTTCCGGGTGTCCCTGGCAGGGGCGGGAGCCGGCGGTGGGGTGGCCCGGGAGGCGGGCGGCTCACCGTCGGTGGGGCTGGGCGCGCAGGTCCCCGCGCCCCTGACGGGGCACTGCCCCTGAGGGAGCGACGAAGCCCCGGAGGACCGTACTCCGGGGGCTCGTCCGTCCGTGGGGTCAGAAGGCCGCCAGGGGGTTCTTCAGGGTGCCGATGAGCTGGAGGGCGCCCGAGGGGTCCGCCAGGTCCACCATCTGCTTGTTGTTGCGCAGTTGGAGGCGGTTCAGGCAGGACAGGGCGAACTCCGGGGCGAACATGTCGTACCGGGCGAACTTGTCGGCCAGTTCCGGCACCGACGCCTGGTAGGCGCGGGTGACCTCCGCGACCGTGCGCCAGAAGCCGTCCTCGTCGAGGACGCCCTCCTCGGCGAGGTTCGCCGCGAGGAAGCGGAAGAAGCAGTCGAAGACGTCCGTGAAGACCGACAGCAGTTTGGTGTCGTCCGGGACCTCGACGCGGATCCGGGACACCTCCGGCGGCAGCACCGCGTCCGGGTCCATCACCGCGATCTCCTCGGCGATGTCCTTGTAGACCGCGCGCTTCACGGCGCCGTTCTCCAGGACCAGGATGACGTTCTCGCCGTGCGGCATGTACACCAGGTCGTAGGCGTAGAAGCTGTGCAGCAGCGGGACGTAGTACGCCCGCAGGTAGCGCCGCAGCCACTCCTCCGGGGCCAGCCCGGAGCGCTCGATCAGCGCGCCCGCGAAGGACCTGCCCTCGTGGTCGACGTGGACCAGGGAGGCCATGGTGGCGAGCGACTCGCCGTCCTCCAGGGACGCCACCGGGCTCTCCCGCCACAGCGCCGCCAGCATCTTGCGGTACGGCGAGTGGCGGTCGGTGGCCTGCTCGTACTCCAGGTGCCGGTAGCCCACGGCGGCCCGCTCGCGGATGATCGACAGACCCGTCCCGCGCAGCACCGGGTCGTTGTCGATCAGCCGGGCCAGCCAGTCGTTGATCGCCGGGGTGGCCTCCATGTAGGCGGCGGACAGGCCCCGCATGAAGCCCATGTTGAGGACGGACAGGGCCGTCTTCACGTAGTGCTTCTCCGGGTGCGACCGGTTGAAGAAGGTGCGGATGGACTGCTGGGCCAGGTACTCGTCGTCGCCCTCGCCCAGGCACACCAGGTGCCGGCGGGCCACCTCGGCGGCGAAGGTGACGGACAGCTTGTTCCACCACTGCCAGGGATGGACCGGGATCAGCAGGTAGTCGGCGGGGTCCAGCTCCTGTGCGCGCAGGACGGCGTGGAACCGCTCGACGGTCTCCTCGCCCAGTTCCTGCCGGACGAAGGACTCGTACGTGATCCCGACGCCCGCGGTGAACGCGGCCCGGGAGCGGTGGGCGGCCAGCCACACCAGCTTCACCGGGTTCGCGGCCTCCGGGGCGTACCGCAGGTACTCGTGGACGCCGAAGCCGAGCCGCCCGTTGTTGGCGACGAAGCAGGGGTGGCCCTCGGTCATGCCGGACTCGATCGCCTGGAAACCGGCGTCGGCCAGCTCGGCCGAGGTGACCTTCGGCTTGGTCAGCTTGTAGCAGGTGCCGGAGAGGGTGGAGGAGATCTCCTCCAGGTACACCGGCAGGATCTCGTCGCTCAGCCCCAGGGACTTCTGCAGCTCGATGAAGAAGTCCAGCGCCGCCAGTTCGAGTGCGGTGTCGCCGCGGTGGCGGGTGATCGAGTCGGCGTCGACCTGCCAGTGGTCCAGGCCGCGCAGCCTCGCGGTGAACGCGTAGCGGGTCTCGCCGTCGTCGCTGCGGACGACGTACCGGCCGTCGCCGGCCGGTTCCGGCGTGACGAGCCGCTCGTGCGCGAACTCGGCGAGCGCCTTGCGGATCAGAAGACGGTTGGCCCGCGCCCAGCGGTGGGGGGACAGATGCGCCACGGCGTCGGACAGGGTCATACGGACACTCCTCGGGCGGCCTCGAACTGTTCGCGCGTGCAGAAGCTCAGCAGCGCGCGCTTCTCCGGCTTGTCGATCTCTCGCTCGGGCACGAAGCCCACGGCCTCGTTCAGGGCGTGCACGGCCTTGTTGCCGACGTCGGGCTCCACCACGACCCGGCGGGTGGCCGGGTCGGCGAACAGCTCCTCCAGCACGGCGGTGATGACGGCGCGGGTGAAGCCGTGGACCGGCCGGTCGGTGGGGGCGACCAGGAAGTGCATGCCGACGTCACCCGGCCGCGGCTCGTAGAGCCCGACGAGTTCGACGTACCGGGGGTCGTACTTCTCCATCAGGAACGCGGGTTCGCCGTCGTGCAGGCCCAGGTAGGCGTGGTGGTGCTCGTGGGCGGCGATCCGCATGTACTCGCGCTCGACGTCCTGCAGCTTCGCGTCCTGCATCATCCAGAACGCCGCCTTGGGGTGGGTCACCCAGCGGTGCAGCAGCTCCGCGTCCCTCAGCGGGTCGAGCGGGCGGACCGTGAACGTGCCGATGGCGCTCATACGGCGAACTCCTGGAAGGCGATGCTCTTCTCGACCGGGTAGTACTCGGCGCCCAGCAGCTCACGGATGATGGACGCGTTGCGGTACGGGCCCATGCCCAGGTCGGGGCTGGTGACGCTGTGCGTGTGCACGCCCGCGTTCTGCAGGAAGACGCCGCGTCCGGTGACGTCGACGGCGTAGTTGCGGGCGACGTCGAAGCGGCCGTGGCCGTCGAAGCGCAGCCGGTCGCGCACCGGCTCCAGGAAGGCCGGCTGCTCGTAGTGGTAGCCGGTGGCCAGCACCAGGCCCTCGGTGGCGATCTCGAAGTCCTTGCCCTGCTCGTCCTGGCGGAAGCCGAGCGTGTACGTGCCGTCCTCGTACCGTGCGGTGGTGAGCGAGGAGTTGGTGAGCAGCCGGGTGGGCACGCCGCGGCCGCCGCTCTCCACGTTCTTCTGGTACAGCAGGTCGAAGATCGCGTCGATCAGCTCCGAGTTGATCCCCTTGAACAGGCCCTTCTGCTGCTTCTCCAGCCGGTAGCGGGTCTCCTCGGGCAGCGCGCGGAAGTAGTCGATGTAGTCCGGGGACGTCATCTCCAGGGTCAGCTTGGTGTACTCCAGCGGGAAGAACCGCGGGGAGCGGGTGACCCAGTTGAGCTGGTAGCCGTGGGCGTCGATCTCCGAAAGGAGCTCGTAGTAGATCTCGGCGGCGCTCTGCCCGCTGCCCACGATCGTGACCGACTTCTTCCCCAGCAGCTCCGCCTTGCGGTGCACGTACTGCGCGTTGTGGAAGAGGTCCCCCTCGATCCCGCGGCACGCCTCGGGCACGAACGGCACGGTGCCGGTGCCGAGCACCAGGTGCCGGCCGCGGTACGTCGTGCCGGTGGACGTGGCCACGACGTACACCTCGGCGGCCTCGTCCCAGGTGACCTCGGTGACCGTGGTGCCGAAGCGGATGCTGCCGAGCTGCGCGGCGGCCCAGCGGCAGTAGTCGTCGTACTCGACGCGCAGCGGGTAGAAGTTCTCCCGGATGTAGAACGAGTACAGCCGGCCCTTCTCCTTCAGGTAGTTGAGGAAGGAGTAGGGGGACGTCGGGTCGGCGAGGGTGACCAGGTCCGACATGAACGGGGTCTGGAGGTGGGCCCCGTCGAGGAACATCCCCGCGTGCCACTCGAAGTCCGGCTTGGACTCCAGGAAGACGCCGGAGAGTTCGTCGATGGGCTCGGTCAGGCAGGCCAGTCCCAGGTTGAACGGGCCCAGTCCGATGCCCACGAAGTCGTGGGCCGGTTCCGTGGTGTCAGCAAGCGCGGTCAAGGGACTCTCCCAGGTACTGCTCGGCGTGGCCGGCGATCAGGTCGAGGACGGCCGTGATGTCGGCCGTCGTGGTCTCGGGGTTGAGCAGGGTGAACTTCAGGTAGTGGCGCCCGGACACCTTGGTGCCCGCGACCACCGCGTCACCGGAGGCGAACAGGGCCTTGCGGGCGTACAGGTTGGCCCGGTCGATGTCGGCGGGGTCGGTCACGGAGGCCGGGACGTAACGGAAGACCAGGGTGGACAGGCTGGGCTCGACCACCACGTCGAAGCGCGGGTCGGCGGCCAGCAGTTTCCAGCCCTCGGCCGCGAGGTCGCACACCTCGTCGAAGAGCGCGCCGATGCCGTCGGCGCCCATCACGCGCAGCGTCATCCACAGCTTGAGCGCGTCGAAGCGGCGGGTGGTCTGGAGGGACTTGTCGACCTGGTTGGGGATGCGCTCGGTCACCATGCGGCGCGGGTTGAGGTACTCCGCGTGGTAGGTGGCGTGCCGCAGCGTGGCCGCGTCGCGCACCAGCACGGCCGACGAACTGACCGGCTGGAAGAACGACTTGTGGTAGTCGACGGTGACCGAGTCGGCGCGCTCGATGCCGTCGATGCGGTGCCGGTACTTCAGCGAGGCGAGCAGGCCGCAGCCGTAGGCGGCGTCCACGTGCATCCAGGCGCCGTACTGCTCGCACAGTCCCGCGATCTCCGGCAGCGGGTCGATGGAGCCGAAGTCGGTGGTGCCGGCGGTGGCGACGACCGCCATCGGGATCAGCCCCGCCTCGGCGCAGCGCTCCAGCTCGTGGGCGAGGGCGACGGTGCGCATCCGCTTGTCGTGGTCGACGGGGACCACCACCACGGCGTCGGGGCCGAGGCCGAGCAGCTTCGCGGACTTCTGCACGCTGAAGTGGCTGACCTCGGAGGCGAAGACGCGCAGCTTCGCCAGGTCCTCGGTCTTGGTCTCCTCGCGGGCCAGCAGCAGCGCCTGGAGGTTGGACTGGGTGCCGCCGGAGGTGAACACGCCGTCGGCGGCGGGGCCGAGACCGATGCGGGCGGCCGTCCAGTCGACGAGTTTCCGCTCGATCAGGGTGCCGCCGGCCGACTGGTCCCAGGTGTCCAGGGAGGAGTTGACGGCGGAGAGCACCGCCTCGCCCAGCACGGCCGGGATGACGACCGGGCAGTTGAGGTGGGCGAGGTAGCGGGGGTGGTGGAAGTAGACCGCGTCCCTGAGGTAGACGTCCTCCAGTTCGTCCAGCACCGCGGTGGTGTCGCGCAGCGGCTGGTCGAGATCGATCGCGTCGATGCGCGGGGCGAGGTCGTCGACCGTGACGCCGGTGAACGGACGGTCGGTGGCGGCGAGTTGGGCGGCCACCCGCTCGACTCCTTCGGTCACGGAGCGTCGGTAGTGCTCCGTGGTGGTGTCGTTGAGCAGGTGCGAGCGCATGTGGGGGTCCTCCGGTGGGGACGGTCCGGTGCGGGGAGAGGTCCAGTGCGGTTCAACTTAGGTTAGCCTAACCAAACTTTTCCGAGGGGAATCCCGTTTCCGCCGTGACCGTCGTCACGTCCTCGACGGGACGCCGTGAGGCCTCAACACACGTGCGGCTCACGCCAGTTCGCGGAGCTGTTCCTCCGTCAGGCCGCGCCGCCAGTAGCCCACGAACGTCACCCGCCGGCGGTCGACGCCACGCTCACGGACGAAGTGCCGGCGCAGCTGCTTCACCTGGCCGGACTCCCCGGCGATCCACACGTAGGCGCGCTCGGGGGAGGGGAGGGCGGTCTGCCGGACGGCGTCCAGGGCCGAGGGGGTCTCCGGGGCGGCGGCGCCCTCCCGCACGAACCAGGTGACCTCCGCGTCCGCCGCGGTCGGCAGCTCCTGGACGTCCCCGGCGTGCGGCACCTCCAGCCAGACCCGGGCGCGGATGCCGGGCGGGAGGGTCTCCAGGACGGCGGCCGCGGCGGGCAGGGCGGTCTCGTCCGCCCACAGCAGCACCGTCGAGGTGTCCTCGGGCGGACGGAAGCGGATCGCGCGGTTGTCGGCGATCGCGGGGCCGAGCACCAGCACCCGGTCACCCACGGCGGCGCGGGCGGCCCAGCGGGACGCCGGACCGGCCTCGGCGGACGGGCCCGCCTCGGCGCCGACGCCGTGCAGCACGAAGTCGACGTCGATCTCCGCGGCCCGCCCCAGGGCGTCCGTGCGCAGCGCCCGCAGCGTGTACGAGCGCATCACCGCCCGTACGTCGTCGGGCAGGTCGCGCCAGCCCTGCCACCAGCCGTCGCCGAGCTCCAGCGGCACGACCGGCGCGTCCTGCCCCGGGTGGGGCAGGAACAGCGACAGGGACTGGTCACGTCCGTCGGAGCGGAAGTCGCGCAGTTCCGGCCCGGTGAAGGTGACCCGGATCAGCGACGGGCCGAGCCGCCGCGTCCCGGCGACCTGAAGGGCGAAGAAACGGAACGGGGCGGCCACGGCAGTCGTCACGGCGTACTCCTGCGAGTCGGGGGCGGCTGGACCTTGCGAGGGGACCTGCGAGGGGGGCCTTGCGAGGGAGAACCTTGCGCGGGGGTCAGCTGACCTTCTTGGCCTTCTCGATGGCCTCGGCGAGCGCCTCCACCGGCGCCACGCACTTGTCGTAGGAGAGGATCGGCTCGGTGGAGCGGGAGATGACCTGGCCGGCCTTGACGGCGGGCAGCTGCTTCCAGGTCGCCTCGGTGATGTCGGCGGGCTGGATCGCCGAGGAGCGGTCGTCCATCATGATCACGTCGGCCTTGTGCTTGTCGACGTTCTCCCAGCTCAGGCTCTCGAACCAGCCGCCGGTGGCCTTCTTGGCCTCCTCCGTCGGCTCCACGAAGTTCACGCCGAGGGCCTTGAAGTACTCCAGATCGACGGACAGGTTGGTGCCCGAGACGTAGAACAGCTCGGGGCTCGCGGAGCCGACCAGCACCTTGATCTCGGGCTTGGCCTTGGCGGCCTTGCGCAGCCGCTCCGAGGTCGCCTCGAACCGCTTCTTGGCGTCGGTGACCTTCGCGGCCGTCATGTCGGCGCCGAGCGACTCGGCCAGCTCCCACATCCGCTGCAGCGGGCCGGTGAGCTGACGGTCGAACACGGAGATGCCGACGCTGGGCGCGAGCTTGGCGATCTTGTCCTTGGACGCCTCGGGGACGTACCAGAGGGTGCCGGCGTCGTCGAACATCGTGGAGATCAGGACGTCGGGCGCGAGGGCCGCGTACTTCTCGACGTTGAACTGGTCCCAGACGTTGCCCAGGACGGTCACCTTGCTGATGTCCATGTCGCCGGCCTGGACGTCGGCCTTGCCGTCCCTGGTCTTCGTCGGGCCGAAGACGCCCTTGACCTCGACGCCGTAGTCGTACAGCGCGGCGGCGACACCGGTGAACGCGACGATGTTCGCGGGCGCCTGGTCGAGCTTCACCGTGGTGCCGCGGTCGTCCTTGAAGGACCAGGGGCCGGACTTCGCGGAGCCCTTCGTGTCCGCGCCGCCGTCCTTCGCGTCGTCGCCCCCGCAGGCGGTGAGCGCGGCGCCGAGGCCGAGGGCGCCACCGGCGGCGAGCAGTCCGCGACGGGTCAGACGGGCGGTTCTGGCGTTCGACATGGAAGGGTCTGCTTTCGTGCGTACGGGACCGGTGTGCAAACAGCGTTAGGTTAGCCTAACCAAACGATCTGTCCAGAGGGCATCCGGTGTCCCTTCCGGGAAACGCCGGTTCCGCACCGTGATCCGGGTCACCCGACGGCACGGCAGCGGCCCGCGCCGTGGCCGGCGCGGGCCGCCCGCACCCGCGGGCGCGCTCAGCCCGTCAGGCCCAGCTCCCGTGCGATCAGCATCCGCTGGACCTCGCTGGTGCCCTCGCCGATCTCCAGGATCTTGGAGTCGCGCCACATGCGGGCCACCGGGTACTCGTTCATGAAGCCGTAGCCGCCGTGGATCTGCGTGGCGTCGCGCGCGTTGTCCACGGCCACCGTGGAGGAGTACAGCTTCGCCAGCGCCGCCTCCTTCTTGAACGGCTCGCCCGCCACCAGCCGGCTCGCCGCGTCCCGCCACGCCAGACGCGCCGTGTGCGCCTTCATCTCCATGTCGGCGATCTTGAACTGGATCGCCTGGTTCGCGCCGATCGGACGCCCGAACGCGTGCCGTTCCCCGGCGTACTTCACCGACTCGTCCACACAGCCCTGGGCGAGCCCCGTGGCCAGCGCCGCGATCGCGATGCGGCCCTCGTCGAGGATGCGCAGGAACTGGGCGTATCCGCGCCCCTCCTCGCCCAGCAGGTTGGCCGCCGGGACGCGCACGTCCTGGAAGGACAGCTCCCGCGTGTCCGAGGCGTTCCAGCCGACCTTGGAGTACGGCGCCGCGACCGTGAAGCCCGGAGTGCCGGACGGCACGATGATCGCCGAGATCCGCGGCTTCCCGTCAGGCTTGCGGCCGGTGACCGCGGTGACCGTGACCAGGCCCGTGATGTCCGTGCCGGAGTTGGTGATGAAGCACTTGGTGCCGTTGATCACCCACTCGTCGGTCGCCTCGTCCAGCCGGGCCGTCGTGCGGGTCGCGCCCGCGTCGCTGCCGCCGTCCGGCTCGGTCAGCCCGAACGCGCCCAGGATCTCGCCCGAGCACAGCCGGGGCAGCCACTCGCGCTTCTGCTCCTCGGTGCCGAACAGGTGCAGCGGCATGGCGCCCAGCGAGACGCCCGCCTCCAGGGTGATGGCCACCGAGGAGTCCACCCGCGCCAGTTCCTCCAGTGCGATGCCGAGCGCGAAGTAGTCGCCGCCCATGCCGCCGTACTCCTCCGGGAACGGCAGGCCGAACAGGCCCATGCGGCCCATCTCCCGCACGATCTCGTACGGGAACTCGTGCCGCTCGTAGAAGTCACCGATCTTCGGCGCCACCACGTCGTGCGCGAACTCCTCGACCGTGCGGCGGAGTTCCTCGAGTTCGGGAGAGAGCTTGTGGTCCATGTCGTCACTGCTCCTGGTGGGAGAGGGCTCGTACGGTGCGGGACGGGCTGGGCCGGCCCAGGTGGGCGGCCATCCAGACGCTTGTGGCGACCAGACGGCCGAGGTCGACCCCGGTGTCGATGCCGAGGCCCCGCAGCATCCACACGAGGTCTTCGGTGGCGAGGTTGCCGGTGGCGGACTTCGCGTAGGGGCAGCCGCCCAGTCCGCCGGCCGAGGCGTCGACCGTGGCGACGCCCTGCTGGAGGGCGGCCAGCGTGTTGGACAGCGCCTGGCCGTAGGTGTCGTGGAAGTGCACGCCCAGCGCGGGGACGGGCACGCCCGCCCCCGTGAGCGCGCCGATCAGGGCTGTCACATGGCCGGGGGTCGCCACCCCGATCGTGTCGCCCAGGCTCAGCTCGTCGCAGCCCATGTCGAGCAGCGCCCGGCACACGCGCACCACCCGGGGGACCGGGACCGCGCCCTCCCAGGGGTCGCCGAAGCACATCGACAGATAGCCGCGCACATGGACGCCCTGCTCCTTCGCGCGGGCCACCACCGGCTCGAACATGGCCAGCGCCTCGTCCACCGTGCGGTTGAGGTTGGCCTTGGCGAAGGACTCCGTGGCGCTGGCGAACACCGCCACCCGGCGGGCGCCCAGCGCCAGCGCACGGTCCAGGCCGCGCTCGTTGGGCACCAGCACCGGCAGCTCCACCGGCAGATCGGACACCGCCGGGTACAGCTCCTCGGCGTCCGCGAGCTGGGGCACCCACCGGGGGTGCACGAAGCTCGTCGCCTCGATCGTGGTCAGGCCCGTGCCGGCCAGCCGGCGGACGAACTCCGCCTTCACGGCCGTCGGCACGGTCGCCTTCTCGTTCTGCAGGCCGTCGCGGGCGCCCACCTCGTGGATCCGTACCCGCGCGGGCAGCCCCTCGGCCGGTACGGTCATGGGCAGGCCGGGCTCACCGGTGTTCATGCCGTCTCCCCTTCCGCCGTTTCCGCGGGCGCGATGACCGCGAGCACCTGGTCCATGGCGACCGTCGTGCCCGGGCTCACGTCCAGTTCGGTGACCGTGCCGGCGTGCGGGGCGGAGATGACGTGCTCCATCTTCATCGCCTCCACCACCAGCAGGCTCTGGCCCGCGTCCACCTCGTCGCCGACGGCGACCTTCACCACCGTCACCGTGCCCGGCATCGGCGCGGTCAGCGAGTCGGCGCCCGCCTGACCCGCCCGGGTGAGGGACGCGGCCACCGGGTCGTGGTCCCGCACCTGCCAGGCGTCGCCGTCCCGGCCCAGCCAGGAGCCGTCCGGCAGGGCGGCGAAGGTGTGCGCGACACCGTCCAGCACACAGGTGAACCGGTGCCCGTCCAGCGGTCCGGCCGACGCCCGCAGCGGGGTGTCCGCGCCCGGCGGCAGCAGTTCCGTGCCGCCGTCGGCGGTGGCCCGGACCCGCACGGTCACCGGGTCGTGGCCCGCCACCCGCAGGTGGTGCGCCGTCCAGGCCCGGCCGCCGCCCATCCGCCAGCCGTCGGTGGCGGCGAACGGGTCCCGCCAGCCGGGACCCGCGGCGGGCGCGAGGGCGGCCTGGCGCAGCAGCGCGGCCGCCGCGTACACCTCGGCCGGCACCTCGCCGCCGACCAGGGAGTCCGCCTCGCGCTCCACCAGCCCGGTGTCCAGCTCGCCGGAGACCACCGCCGGGTGGGCGAGCAGCCGCCGCAGGAAGCCCGCGTTGGTCTGCACGCCCAGCGTCACCGTCCCCGCGAGCGCCGCCCGCAGCTTGCGCAGCGCGGTCGCCCGGTCGGGGCCGTACGCGATGACCTTGGACAGCATCGGGTCGTAGAGGCTGCCGACCTCCGTGCCCTCGGTGAGCCCCGAGTCGGTGCGCACGCCGTCGCCCTGCGGCTCGCGCAGCCGCAGCACCGTGCCGCCGGAGGGCAGGAAGCCGCGCGCGGGGTCCTCGGCGCACAGACGCGCCTCGACCGCGTGCCCGGTCAGCCGGACGCCGTCCTGCCCGAACGGCAGCCGCTCGCCCGCCGCGACCCGCAGCTGCCACTCCACCAGGTCGAGCCCCGTGATCAGCTCGGTGACCGGGTGCTCCACCTGGAGCCGGGTGTTCATCTCCATGAAGCAGTACGCCGACGGGTCGTCGCCCGGGACGATGAACTCCACCGTGCCCGCGCCCCGGTAGCCGCAGGAGCGGGCCGCCCGCACGGCCGCTTCGCCCATCGCCGCCCGCGTCGCCTCGTCGAGGAGCACACTGGGCGCCTCCTCGACGATCTTCTGGTGGCGCCGCTGGAGCGAGCACTCGCGCTCGCCCAGGTGCACCACGTTCCCGTGGCCGTCGGCCAGCACCTGGATCTCGATGTGCCGGGGCCGGTCGATCCACCGCTCCACCAGGAGCGTGTCGTCGCCGAAGGAGGCGCGGGCCTCGCGCCGGGCGGCGGCGATCTCGTCCGCCAGCCTCGTCTCGTCCCGCACCAGGCGCATGCCCTTGCCGCCGCCGCCCGCCGACGGCTTCAGCAGCACCGGCATGCCGATCTCCCGGGCCGCGTCGACGAGCTGCGCGTCCGTCAGCCCGCTGCCGCTGGAGCCGGGCACCACCGGCACCCCGGCCGCCTGCACCGTCTCCTTCGCGCGGATCTTGTCGCCCATCAGGGCGATGGCGTCCGCCGGGGGCCCGATGAAGGCGAGGCCCGCCGCCTCGCAGGCCCGCGCGAACTCCGCGTTCTCGGCGAGGAAGCCGTACCCCGGGTGCACCGCCTGCGCGCCGGTGCGGGCGGCCGCCTCCAGCAGCCGCTCCGCCGACAGGTAGCTCTCCGCGGCCGGCGCCGGCCCGATCCGCACCGCCGTGTCGGCCTCCCGGACGTGCCGCGCCCCGGCGTCCGCGTCGGAGTACACCGCCACCGAGCGCACGCCCAGCGACCGCAGCGTGCGCACGACACGGACGGCGATCTCGCCCCGGTTGGCCACCAGCACCGTGTCGAACATCTGATCAGTCATCGTCAGGGGTCCCCTCACATCCGGAAGACGCCGAACTGGGGGTCACCCAGGGGCGCGTTGGCGCACGCGGTCAGGGCCAGCCCCAGCACCTGCCGGGTCTCCATCGGGTCGATCACGCCGTCGTCCCAGAGGCGGGCCGTCGCGTAGTAGGCGTTCCCCTGCCGCTCGTACTGGGCGCGGACCGGGGCCTTGAAGGCCTCTTCCTCCTCCGCGGGCCACTCCTCGCCGCGCGCCTCCAACTGGTCCCGCTTGACGGTCGCGAGGACCGAGGCGGCCTGCTCGCCGCCCATCACCGAGATCTTGGCGTTCGGCCACATCCACAGGAAGCGGGGGGAGTAGGCCCGCCCGCACATGGAGTAGTTGCCCGCGCCGTAGGAACCGCCGACCACGACGGTCAGCTTCGGCACGCGCGTGCAGGCGACCGCCGTGACCATCTTGGCGCCGTGCTTGGCGATGCCGCCCGCCTCGTAGTCCTTGCCGACCATGAAGCCCGAGATGTTCTGCAGGAACACCAGCGGGATGCCGCGCTGGTCGCACAGCTCGATGAAGTGGGCGCCCTTCTGGGCGGACTCGGCGAACAGGATGCCGTTGTTGGCGACGATCCCCACCGGGTGGCCGTGGAGGTGCGCGAACCCGGTGACCAGGGTCTGCCCGAACTCCGCCTTGAACTCGGCGAACCGGGAGCCGTCCACGACGCGCGCGATGATCTCGCGGACGTCGTAGGGGGTGCGGGAGTCCACCGGCACCGCGCCGTACAGCCCCGCCGGGTCCACCCTGGGCTCGGCGGCCGGCTCCACCCGCCAGGGCAGCTGCCCGCGCGCGGGCAGCGTGGAGACGATCCGGCGCACGATCCTGAGCGCGTGCGCGTCGTCCTCGGCGAGGTGGTCAGTCACCCCGGACACCCGCGAGTGGACCTCGCCGCCGCCCAGCTCCTCCGCCGTGACGACCTCACCCGTGGCCGCCTTCACCAGCGGCGGGCCGCCGAGGAAGATCGTGCCCTGGTTGCGCACGATCACCGCCTCGTCGCTCATCGCGGGCACGTACGCCCCGCCCGCCGTGCAGGAACCGAGCACCGCCGCGATCTGCGGGATGCCGGCGCCCGACATCCGGGCCTGGTTGTAGAAGATGCGGCCGAAGTGGTCCCGGTCCGGAAAGACCTCGTCCTGCATCGGCAGGAACGCCCCGCCGGAGTCCACCAGGTAGACGCAGGGCAGCCGGTTGTCCAGGGCCACCTCCTGCGCGCGCAGGTGCTTCTTCACGGTCATCGGGTAGTACGTGCCGCCCTTGACCGTGGCGTCGTTGGCGACGACCACGCACTCGCGGCCCGCGACCCGGCCGATCCCGGCGATCACCCCGGCCGCCGGGGCCTGCCCGTCGTACATCCCGTCGGCGGCCAGCGGGGCCAGCTCCAGGAAGGGCGAGCCGGGGTCGAGGAGGGTGTCCACCCGGTCGCGCGGGAGCAGCTTCCCGCGCGCGGTGTGGCGGGCGCGCGCCCGCTCGCCGCCGCCGAGCGCCGCCGCGGCCAGCTTGCCGCGCAGCTCCTCGACGAGGGCGCGGTGCGCCTCCTCGTTGGCCCGAAAGGCCTCCGACGCGGGATCGGCCGCGCTGTGAAGCTCCGGTGCCTCATGCATCCTGCGGGTCCCCTCACGTGTTAATGAGCGTTAACGCATTTCCCTCAGGTTAACGACCGCTAACCTCCCTGTCTAGAATCGTCCTCATGGCCACCAGAACCGACGCCCCCACCCGCCGCGAGCAGATCCTCAAGGAGGCCGCGCGGCTCTTCGCCGAGCGGGGCTTCCACGGGGTCGGCGTCGACGAGATAGGCGCCGCCGTCGGCATCAGCGGGCCCGGGCTCTACCGGCACTTCGCGGGCAAGGACGCGATGCTGGCGGAGCTGCTGGTCGGCATCAGCGAGTCGCTGCTGACCGGTGCGAAGCGGCGGCTCGCCGAGGCGGACGGGGCCGGGGGAGCGGCTCCCGAGGCGGTCCTCGACTCGCTGATCGAGGGGCACATCGACTTCGCGCTCGACGACCGCCCGCTCATCACCCTGCACGACCGTGAGCTGGACCGCCTCCGGGACGCCGATCGCAAGCTGGTGCGCCAGCTCCAGCGGCGGTACGTCGAGCTCTGGGTGGCCGTGGTGCGCCGCCTCTACCCGGACCTCGCCGAGCCCGCCGCCCGCTCGGCGGTCCACTCGGTCTTCGGCCTCCTCAACTCCACCCCCCACCTCACCCGCCCGGGCTCCCTCCCGGACCGCGTGGGCACGGCGGAACTGCTCCACCGGATGGCGCGGGGGGCGTTCGCGGCGGCGGCGGACGCCTGAGCGGCCGCCCGGGCCGCCGCCGGGCTCCGGCCGCCGCCGGAGTGACGAGCGTTACGGGGCGCCCGGTCTGGACGGGCGTGGATACTCGCCGGTACCTTGCTCTGAGCAAGCGCTTAGACATGCCCAGGCTGCGGAGGTGGCGGACAGTGCGCCGTACGATTTTCAACGAGGATCACGAGGCGTTCCGGGAGACCATCCGCGCCTTCATCGAGGCCGAGGTCGTCCCCGTCTACGACGAGTGGTTCGCGGCGGGACAGGCGCCCCGCGACTTCTACTACAAGCTCGGTGAGCTCGGCGTCTTCGGCATCAGCGTGCCGGAGGAGTACGGCGGCGCCGGCATGGACACCCACAAGTTCGAGGCCGTCCTCTACGAGGAGACCGCCCGCGCGGGCGTCCAGTTCGGCGGCTCCGGCGTGCACGTGCTGCTCGCCCTGCCCTACATCAAGATGCTCGGCACCGACGAGCAGAAGAAGCGTTACCTCCCGAAGTTCGTCACCGGCGAGGAGATGTGGGCCATCGCGATGACCGAGCCGGGCACCGGCTCCGACCTCGCGGGCATGAAGACCACCGCCAAGCTGAGCGAGGACGGCACCCACTACGTGCTCAACGGCGCCAAGACCTTCATCACCGGCGGCGTGCACGCCGACAAGGTGATCGTCTGCGCCCGCACCGCGGCCCCCACGGCCGAGGACCGCCGCCACGGCATCTCCCTGTTCGTCGTGGACACCAAGTCCGAGGGCTACTCGGTGGGCCGCAAGCTCGACAAGCTCGGCCTGCGCACCTCCGACACCGCCGAGCTGGCGTTCGTCGACGTCAAGGTCCCTGCCGAGGACCTGCTCGGCGAGGAGAACAAGGGCTTCTCCTACCTCGGCCACAACCTGGCCTCCGAGCGCTGGGGCATCGCCTACGGCGCCTACGCGCAGGCCAAGGCCGCCGTCCGGTTCGCCAAGCAGTACGTGCAGGAGCGCACCGTCTTCGGCAAGCCGGTCGCCCACTTCCAGAACACCAAGTTCGAGCTGGCCGCCTGCCAGGCCGAGGTGGACGCCGCCGAGGCCGTCGCCGACCGCGCCACCGAGGCCCTGGACGCCGGCGAGCTCACCCCCGCCGAGGCCGCCAGCGCCAAGCTGTTCTGCACCGAGGTCGCCCACCGCGTCATCGACCGCTGCCTCCAGCTGCACGGCGGCTACGGCTACATGAACGAGTACCCGATCGCCCGCCTGTACGCGGACAACCGGGTCAACCGCATCTACGGCGGCACCAGCGAGATCATGAAGACGATCATCGCCAAGGACATGGGCCTGTAAGGTCACGGAAATCCCTGCCGCAGACAACTGATTCCATGAGTCAGGCTCTCCAGGAACTCCTCGATCTCCTCGACCTCGAGCAGATCGAGGAGGACATCTTCCGCGGCCGGTCCCGCGCCTCCGCCGTCCCCCGCGTCTTCGGCGGGCAGGTGGCGGCGCAGGCCCTGGTCGCCGCGGGGCGCACCGTCCCCGCGGACCGGCCCCCGCACTCGCTGCACGCGTACTTCCTGCGCATCGGCGACCCGGGCGCGCCGATCGTCTACACCGTCGACCGGATCCGCGACGGCCGGTCCTTCACCACCCGCCGGGTGGTGGCGGTCCAGCACGGCAAGCCGGTCTTCCACCTCTCCGCGTCCTTCCAGGCGCACGAGGAGGGCCTGGACCACCAGGCGCCGATGCCGCCCTCCCCGGACCCGGAGACGCTCCCCACCTCCGAGGAACGGCTGCGCGGCTACCCGCACCTGTCGTCGGAGGTCGTGCACCGCTACCTCGGCGCCCGCGCGGCCGTCGACCTGCGCCACGTCGACGACCCGCCCTACGGCCGCTTCGGCGAACCGCGCGACCCCCACTCGCAGGTCTGGTTCCGCACCAACGGCAAGGTCGAGGGCGACGACCCGCTGCTCCACGTCGTGCTCGCCACGTACGTCTCCGACATGACGCTGCTGGACTCGATCCTGCTCGCCCACGGGCGCGGCGGCTGGGCGGTCGGCGACGTGGTCGGGGCGTCCCTGGACCACGCGATGTGGTTCCACCGCCCGTTCCGCGCGGACGAGTGGCTGCTGTACGACCAGCAGTCCCCGTCGGCCCACGGCGGCCGGGGTCTCGGCCAGGGCCGCATCTACACCCAGGACGGCCGCCTCGCGGTCTCCGTCATCCAGGAGGGCGTGGTCCGCGTCCCGCGCGAGGACTGAGCCGGCGCCGGCCGCCTCCCCGCTCCCCCGGTGCGGGGAAGCGGCGTCCCGCGAGGGCTCGGACGGCCGGCCCGCGTCCCGGGGGAGCGTTCCAGGCCACGGGAATCCACGCTGGTCAGCGGCCGTTCCAGCGTTCCGGCGTCCCGTACCGGGCGTCCGGCGTGGCGGGTGGGACGGATCACGGCACAAGCTGCGGTCATCCCCGGCGACCGCCGGACGACCCATCACGTCACACCCTGGAGAACACCGTGCGTTCACGCTTCGCCACCCGCGCCACCCGCTTCGCCCTGGCCGCCGTCGCCGCACTCGCCCTCGGCGGGGCCGCGACCGCCACCGCCACCGCCGACAGCGGCGGCCTCACCACCCGGCCCTGCGCGACCAGCGACCTGAACTTCAAGGTCACGGCCGAGACGCAGGCGGGCGGCTACTACCTGATCACCGCCAAGGCCAAGCCCGGACTCGTCTGCCACCTGGAGGGCGTCTTCCCCTCCGCCTCCTTCGGCTCCTCCCCCGACACCGAGGTCTCGCCCGCCGAGCACGGCGTCAGCGACGACATCGTCCTCGCCGGCTCCACCGCCGCCTACGCCGGCATCAGCCCCAAGAGCACCAACGACGACAACGGCATCGAGTTCGACCGGATCCACCTCTCGGTCGCCGGTGACGAGGAGAACTCCGTCACGCTGCGCCTCCCCGACACCGCCACGGTCGACCGGCCCATCGCCACCAACTGGCACGCCGACCCCGCCGACGCCGTCCCGTTCCTCGGCTGACCCGCGCGTCCACCGGCCGCCCTCGCCGGCCGGGTGTGTCCCCCGCACCCGGCCGGCGAGGGCGTCTCACCGCGCCAGACCGGCCTGCGCCAGCAGATAGGCCGTCATCGGGTCGTAGTGGCGGGGACTGGTCACGTGGTCGTCCAGGGGGACCGTCACCTGGACCGTGCCCTCGGCCTCGGCGAGGAACAGCGCCGGGTCGTTGCAGTCGGCGTACCCGACGGAGTCCACGCCGTACTGGCCGGCGGCGCCCGCCCAGCCGTGGTCGGCGACCACCAGGTCGGGCAGCGGGCGGCCCTCCCGCTCCAGCGCCGTCAGGATCGTCTTCATCGGCGCGCCCGAGTGGGTGTGCCACAGCGTCGCCCCGTGCTCCAGCACCGCCACGTCCGCGAACTGCATCACGTAGCCCTCTTCCGTGGTCAGCCCGTCCGGGATGACCACGATGTCGCAGCCCGCCGCCCGCAGCGCGCCGGCCGTCGCCCGGTGCACGTCCAGCAGACCGCCCGGGTGACCGGTCGCCAGCAGCACCCGCTGCCGTCCCTCCGCCGCCTTGCGCAGCCGCCCGGCCATCCGTTCGAGACCGTCGACCGTCAGCTCCGGGTCGATGGTGTCCTGCCCGTACCGGTGCTCCGGGTCGTCGTTCACGCCGACCCGCTCGGCCATCACCGCGAGCACGTCCTGCTCGTCGGTCCAGCGCTCGCCGAGCTCCAGGCCGAGCCAGTAGTGCCGGTCGCCGTTCGCCAGCTTCCGGTAGTGGGAGAGGTTGTTCTCACGCGGTGTGGCGACCTCGCCCGCGATGCGGGTGGCGACCAGGTGTTCGACGAGTTCGGCGCGACTGGGGGTCCCGGGTATCGGCATGCCCCCATTGTGAGGCAGCCGACAGGGGCCGTCCCTGGCGTATCGCGCGCTGGGACGTGCGTCACGTACTCGGACGACTCCGCAGTGCTGCTCAGAGGGCCGCCCCCGACGCCGCACGGCCGCTCAGGTCCGCCGCAGCGCGAACCACAGCTCCATCCGCACGTCCGGGTCGTCCAGGTCCGCCTCCAGCAGGGCCGCGCACCGCGCGATCCGCTGCCGCACGGTGTTGCGGTGCACGCCCAGGGCCACCGCCGTGCGGTCCCAGCTGCCGTGCAGGGACAGCCAGGTGCGCACCGTGTCGACCAGGGCCGGGGCCTGCGCCATCGGGGCGAGCAGCGCGCGGGCGTGGGCGTCGGCGTCGTCCGGCGGAACCAGGTCGGTGAGGGCCGGACGGTCGCCGTGGCGCAGCAGCGGGGTGCGGGTGGCGCGGGCCCGGACCAGGGCGCGGGCGGCCTGGGTGTCGGCGGCCGGCCAGTCCCGCGGGGCCGCCGCCGCGCTGACGCCGAGCGTCCAGCCCGGCACCCGGTCCACCGTCCGCCCGTCGGGCACCAGCACCCGCACCGCCTCGTCCGCCACGTCCACCAGCGTCGAGCCGAGCGCGGCGCCCAGCGCGGAGGCGGCCACCGGGTCCGGCGCCCTCCGCCCGTCCGGCCTGCCGTGCACCACCCGCCACCGGTCCCCGCCGAGCAGCGGCGCCACCTCCGCGGGCGTCGCCCCCAGCAGCAGCCGTACCAGCGCGGAGGAGCGGCCGGCGCCGGAGCCGCTGTGCCGCTCGCCCGTGAGCAGGGAGAGCAGCACGGCCGCGACGGACGCGATGGTGTGGTCGCCCGCGTCCCGCCGCGGGGCGGCCGTCCCGAGCACGAACCCCTCGCCGTTGCCCAGCCCGTGGGTGACCAGCCGCACCCCGGCGACCGTGTCGCTCGCGGAGGAGGGGCGGGCGTCCGCGGGTTCCTGCCCGGGATCCGTGCCGCCCGAGGGCCGCACCACCTCCGCGAGCTTCACCAGCGCCGCCCGCACCTCCTCGCCCGGGTCCGCCCCCGCGCCCGCGACCTCGGCGCCCTCGGGGCCGTACAGCACCGCGCGTCCGCCCAGGCGGCGGGCGAGCTGCTGGAGGACGGCGGGGACCGGGTCCGGGCGGGCGGCGGCGGTGGCGAGGCTCTGCTGGGCCTCCGTGACCCGCCGCAGCTCGGCCGTGCGGGCCTGCGCCATCAGCTGCCACAGCGCCCGCGCCACCGCCGAGAACGTCGTCCGGGGCGGCACCTCCAGCAGCGGCAGCCCGTGCATCTCGCACGCCTCCACCAGCGCCCCGGGCACCGTGTCATGCACGGGCGCCACACCGAAGCCGAGCGCCGCCCCGCCCGCCGCGACGATCCGCGAGACGTACGCGTCGAAGTAGCCCGTGCCCGCGCCCTCCGGGACGTGCACGCCCGCCGACAGCAACAGCTCGCCGCCCAGCAGGTACGGGTAGGGGTCGGCCATCTCCGAGGTGTGGGCCCAGTGCACCACGGCGGCCGGGTCCGCGGGGCCCGCGATCCGGCGCAGGCCCAGGTCCGCGCGGGCCAGCAGCGCGTCCAGGGGCACGGGAGGTGTGGGCGGAACAGTGGGGTCCGGCATGGTGGACGTTTCCTCCATCCCAGGCTGCCGATCGTGGATGAAACGTACACTTCGCAGTCGCTTTCCGGCCACTTAAGGTCGGGTCACCGGCACACCCGCGGGCACGGGCGGATGTTTCCGCGCGGCCACCGGTGAACGCGATCCGTTGCACGACACGCCACCGACAGTGCGCGAAGGAGACCCCGTATGGCCCTGGACCACATGGGCATCGTCGTCTCCCCCGCCACCCGCCCCACCGACGCGGCCGTGCTCGCCGCCTGGCGCGAACGCCTCGCCGGACGCGTCCCCGCGCCGGACAGCACGTCCGAAACCGTGTCCGAACAGGCCCCGGCCGCCCAGTAGCATCGTGGCCGGTCAGCACATACGCGACGAAACGCAGAAAAGAGAGCAGTCCGCCATGAGCAGCAACGAGACGCCCCGCGGCCCCGTCGACTCCTCCCGCGTGCCGCGCTACGCGGGTCCCGCGACCTTCGCCCGGCTGCCCCGCCTCGACGAGGTCGGCCGCGCCGACGTCGCCGTGGTCGGCGTGCCGTTCGACTCGGGCGTCTCCTACCGGCCCGGCGCCCGCTTCGGCGGCAACGCCATCCGCGAGGCGTCCCGGCTGCTGCGCCCCTACAACCCCGCGCAGGACGCCTCTCCGTTCGCCCTGGCGCAGGTCGCGGACGGCGGTGACATCGCCGTCAACCCGTTCCACATCAACGAGGCCGTCGAGACCGTGGAGGCCGCCGCCGACGACCTCCTCGGCACCGGCGCCCGCCTGATGACCCTCGGCGGCGACCACACCATCGCGCTGCCGCTGCTGCGCTCGGTCGCCAAGAGGCACGGCCCGGTCGCGCTGCTCCACTTCGACGCGCACCTCGACACCTGGGACACCTACTTCGGCGCCGAGTACACCCACGGCACGCCGTTCCGCCGGGCCGTCGAGGAGGGCGTCCTCGACACCTCCGCCCTCTCCCACGTCGGCATCCGCGGCCCGCTGTACGGCAAGCAGGACCTCACCGACGACGAGAAGATGGGCTTCGGCATCGTCACCTCCGCCGACGTCTACCGCCGCGGCGCCGACGAGGTCGCCGACCAGCTCCGCCAGCGCATCGGCGACCGCCCGCTGTACGTCTCCATCGACATCGACTGCCTCGATCCCGCCCACGCGCCCGGCACCGGCACCCCCGAGGCGGGCGGCATGACCTCCCGCGAACTGCTGGAGATCCTGCGCGGCCTCGCCTCCTGCAACCTGGTCTCGGCCGACGTCGTCGAGGTGGCGCCCGCCTACGACCACGCCGAGATCACCTCGGTCGCCGCGTCCCACACGGCGTACGAACTGATCACGATCATGTCCCGGCAGATCGCGGAGGCCCGCGCCAAGTGACGCACGACCACGACCTGGAGCTCCGCCCGACCGCCGCCCAGACGGAGGCGGCGCTGAACCCTCCCCCCGGCCGTACCGGCGGTGACCTGGTCGTGGAGACCCTGGCCGGGCTCGGCGCGACGACCGTCTTCGGCCTGCCCGGCCAGCACGCCCTCGGCGTGTTCGACGCCCTGCGCCGCTCCGGCCTGCGCTACATCGGCCTGCGCGTGGAGAACAACGCCGGCTTCGCGGCGGACGCGTACGGCCGCATCACCGGCGAGGCGGCCCCGCTGCTGCTGTCCACCGGCCCCGGCGCGCTGACCTCGCTGGCCGCGCTGCAGGAGGCGGCGGCCGCGTCCGCACCGGTGCTGGCGATCAGCAGTCAGGTGCCGACCGCCGGGCTCGGCGGCGGCCGCCACGGCTATCTGCACGAACTCCCCGACCAGTCCGCCTCGTTCCGGGGCGTGGTCAAGTCCGTGCACACGGTCCGCACGGCCTCCCAGATCCCCTCGGCGATCGCGGCGGCCTGGAAGTCGGCGCTCACCGTCCCGCACGGACCGGTGTGGGTGGAGATCCCGCAGGACGTGCTGCTCGCCGGGACGATGCTGCCGGTGGTGACGGCGATGGACGCCACCCCGGACGAGCTGCCCCCACGCCCCGAACTCACCGCGCTCGCCGCGCACCTGCTGGCCGGCGCGGACCGCCCGGCGATCATCGCGGGCGGGGGAGTGGTCCGCTCCGACGCCTCCGGCAAGCTGCGGCAGCTCGCCGAGCGGATCCAGGCGCCGGTGGTGACCACCCCCGGCGGCAAGGGCGCCTTCCCGTGGACCCACCCGCTGTCCCTCCAGTCCTGGCTGGAGGACCGCCACACCACCGACTTCCTGGAGGACGCGGACGTCCTGCTCGTCGTCGGCTCCGGACTCGGCGAACTCTCCTCGAACTACCACACGTTCGCGCCGCGCGGCCGGGTCGTCCAGATCGAGGCCGACCTCGGCAAGCTGGAGTCCAACCACCCCGGCATCGGCATCCACGCGGACGCCCGCCTCGCGCTCCAGGCGCTCCTGGAGACGGTCGAACCGCGTGAGGACGATACCGCCCCCGCGCGGGTGCGGGAGCTGCTGGACCGGGTGCGGGCCCGCATCGACGCGCAGGACCTCGCGCTGGAGCAGCAGGTGCTGACGGCCGTGCGGCGCGCCCTGCCGACCGGTTCGCCGTCCTTCTGGGACATGACGATCCTCGCCTACTGGGCGTGGTCGGCGTTCGACGCGATGGGCCCCAACCACCTGCACTCGGCGCAGGGCGCCGGCGGCCTCGGCTACGGCTTCCCGGCGGCCCTCGGCGCGGCGGTCGCCGACCCCACCCGCCCGGTGCTGGCGGTCTCCGGCGACGGCGGCGCGCTGTACTCGATCGCCGAGCTGGCCACGGCACGGCAGTACGACCTCGACGTCACCTGGCTGATCGTCGACGACGGTGGCTACGGCATCCTGCGCGAGTACATGACCGACGCCTTCGGCGAGCCCACGGCGACGGAACTGACCCGCCCGGACTTCGTGGCCCTGGCGCGGTCCTTCGGGGTGCCGGGAGCGCGGACCACCCCCGAGACCCTGGAGCGGGACCTCGCCGAGGCCCTGGCGGCTCCGGGCCCGTCCGTGGTCGTCCTCCCGGCGGTCCTGCGGATGTTCGCGCCGACCCACCTGGACTGAGCCCGCGGCACCGCTTCCCGCGGCGGGCACGTCCGCCGGGGGTGTCCGGCGCGTGCCCCGGTTCGCCGTGGGTGACAGCACCGTGGCGCGGGTGAGCAGGTCGTCCGGGTGCGTGCGGTCGCCCGTCCCCGGGACGAGCACGGTGAGGCCCGTTCGGGCGCCGCTCGGGGACGGGACCGCCGGCCGCGTCCGCACCCGGCTGGACAACGTCGGCACTCCCGGCCCCGGAGCACAGCCGCACACCGCGAGGCCGCGTCGAGGACCTGGGCCGCACCGTCCCTGGGATCACCGAGCCCGCGGGAACCCGGCACCGCCGACGTCCGCGCACGTGCGCCCTCCTCGCTTCGGGACTCCTGCGGGCTCCGGGGCGGGGCGGCTTCCGGGGGGACGTCCCAGGAGGGCGGAACGAGGCGGAACGGCAGGCCGGGCAAGGGCGTCGGGCCGGTGGGGAGCGGCCTCGGGCGCGTCGGCTCAGCGGGCCATCCAGCGGTCCGACTCCCGTGCCCGCGCGTCCAACGCGGTGACGACGGCGGCCGAGGAGGCGTGGGGATCGCCGGCCTCGCATCGCTGCCGGGACCGCTGTTCCCCGGCCGGGGGCGGCACCGCCGCGTCGCGGTTCCGCCCGGCCCACGGGTCCGCGTTCCTGCGGCCGGGGGCGCCGGCCGTCCGGCACCCGGCGGAGCCTCCCCTCCGGGGTGAGGACGACGCACTCTGGTCCGCCCCTGCCTCGTGGCCCGCGAACACGGGGAGGAGGCCCGGCGGCGACGGGCCCGGCACCGCACGCTGTGGCTCGCCGTGCACGGGATCGACGCCGGGCCGCTGACCCTCCGCGGTGCGGAGGCGGCGGCACGAGGAACGGAGACGACGAGGTGCGGCTCCTGCCCTGGGCGGGACCGGACGGCAGGCCCCGCTGCCTCGTCACGGACGGGAACGGCTGCCCCTCCCGCCTCGCCGGCACCGTCGAGCAGGTGCGGCTCGCCACGGCCGGCGATCGCCTCGGCCGCGCGGCGGACCTGCTGGGGGACCGCCGCGCGACCGCGGACCAGCTCCGGTTCCCGCTCGCCCGCACGCACGCGTCGCTGACCGACGTGCGCCGGATCGCCGGGAGCCGGGGCGCCCGCCCGGCTACCAGATCGCCTCGACCCACTCCGGGTGGTCGATGAACGGGTTGCGGTTGTGCTGGTAGGAGTCGTGGATGACGTCGTTGCGGCGCTGCTCGAAGGCGTCCGGCGGGTCCTGCTCGTGCCACGCCTTGAGCACGGAGAGCTTGCCGGTGTACGGCGCGCTGCCGTTGTTCACGCGGTCGTTGGGCTCCAGGTCGGGCCAGCCGTCGGTGCCCTCGTAGCGGACCGCCATGTAGAAGATCATGCGGGCCACGTCGCCCTTGACCGCGTCGCGCGGCTCGAAGGAGTCGGAGTCGGTGAGGCTGCCGCCGCCGTTCGCGACGGCGCTGCCGCCGTTGTCGAAGTCCTTGTTGCCGCGGATGCTGTTGACCTGGACGTCGGTCGGGCGCAGGTGGTGGATGTCGGTGCCGGGGCCGGTGGAGGTGCCGAAGCCGCCGTGGGACTTGGCCCAGACGTGCTCGCGGTTCCAGTCGCCGGTGTCGCCGCCGTTCGCGCTCTTGCTGCGGGAGGCGCCGGAGTACAGCAGGATCACGTTGCCGCTGTTCGCCGGGTCCTCGTCGGTCTCCTTGAGGGCGTTCCAGACGGCCGAGTACGAGAGCTTCGTCTGGTCGCTGATGATCGTGTGCAGGGCGGACCTGAGGGCCGCGCCGGTCCTGCCCTCGGCGCCCTCGTAGTAGTCGGCCACGACGGCGGCCCGGGCGGGCGCGGGGGCGGGGGTCTCGGCGCCGGCCGTGGCGGGGGTCAGGGCGGGGACGGCGAGTCCGGCCAGGAGGGCGGCGCTCGCCAGCGCCACCGCCTTCCGGCGCCGTATGCGTACAGCGAGCATGTGAGGTGTCCGATCTACGCGGGTTGCACGAGGGAGATACCCGCGAGACTGGCATGCACATGCAGTCGGGCGCGTGGAGGGAACGTGTCGATCGCGTGACGGCCGTCCGACCGTGTGTGGTCGCCGCGCGCCGCCGGAATCGTTGCGGAGGGATGAAATCCGCTCCGGTCGGCGTTGGTGCCTTCCGGAAGATCAGGACGATCGGAGGACACCGCGTGACAGCGCAACGGGGATGGGCACGACGACTGGCCGCCTACGCGTGGCGCCACCCCAAGGACGTCGTCCTGGCCCTCGGCTCCTCCCTCGCCGGCATGGCTGTGATGGCCCTGGTCCCGCTGATCACCAAGGTGATCATCGACGACGTCATCGGCGACAGGACCCGGGACATGGGCACCTGGGCCGGCCTGCTGATCGGCGCCGCGCTCGCCGTCTACGTCCTCACCTACGTCCGCCGCTACTACGGCGGACGCCTCGCTCTCGACGTCCAGCACGACCTGCGCACCGAGATGTTCGGGTCGATCGCCCGGCTCGACGGCAGACGCCAGGACGAGCTGTCCACCGGGCAGGTCGTCGGCCGCGCCACCAGCGACCTCCAGCTCATCCAGGGCCTGCTCTTCATGCTGCCGATGACCATCGGCAACCTGCTGCTGTTCCTGATCTCCCTGGTCATCATGGCGTCGCTGTCCCTGCCGCTCACCGCCGTCGCGCTCGCCGTGGCCCCCGCCCTGTGGTGGATCGCCAAGCGCAGCCGCACCCGGCTGCACCCCTCCACCTGGTACGCGCAGGCGCAGGCGGGCGCCGTCGCCGGGGTGGTCGACGGCGCGGTCAGCGGCGTGCGCGTGGTCAAGGGCTTCGGCCAGGAGGACCAGGAGACCGGAAAGCTCCGCGAGGTCGGCCGCCGGCTGTACGCGGGACGCCTGCGCACCATCCGGCTGAACTCCCGCTACACCCCCGCCCTCCAGTCCGTGCCCGCGCTGGGCCAGGTGGCGATGCTCGCCCTCGGCGGCTGGCTCGCGGTGCGCGGGCAGATCACCCTCGGCACCTTCGTCGCCTTCTCCACCTACCTCGCCCAGCTCGTCGGCCCGGTCCGGATGCTCGCCGTCGTCCTCACCGTCGCCCAGCAGGCCCGCGCCGGCACCGAACGCGTCCTCGACCTGATCGACACGGAGCCGTCCCTCACCGACGGCACCAAGGACCTGCCCGCCGACGCCCCGGCGACCGTCGAGTTCGACGACGTCGCCTTCGGCTACGACCCCGAGCGGCCCGTGCTGGACGGCCTGTCCTTCGAGATCCGCCCCGGCGAGACGCTCGCCGTGGTCGGCGCCTCCGGCTCCGGCAAGTCCACCGTCTCCCTGCTGCTGCCGCGCTTCTACGACGTCACCCGCGGCGCCGTCCTGGTCGGCGGCCACGACGTGCGCGAGCTGACCACCGAGTCGCTGCGCGCCGCCATCGGCCTGGTCCCGGAGGACTCGTTCCTGTTCTCCGACACCGTGCGCGACAACATCGCGTACGGCCGCCCCGACGCCACCGACGAGCAGATCGAGGCCGCCGCCCGCGCCGCCCAGGCCGACCGCTTCATCGACGAACTGCCCGACGGCTACGACACCACCGTCGGCGAGCACGGCCTGACCCTGTCCGGCGGACAGCGCCAGCGCATCGCCCTGGCCCGCGCGATCCTCACCGACCCGCGCCTCCTCGTCCTGGACGACGCGACGTCCGCCGTGGACGCACGGGTCGAGCACGAGATCCACGAGGCGCTGAAGAGCGTCATGCGGGGCCGCACCACCCTGCTGATCGCCCACCGCCGCTCCACCCTGAACCTCGCCGACCGCATCGCCGTCCTCGACGGCGGCCGGCTCGCCGACATCGGCACCCACGACGAGCTCCAGCGGCGCTGCCCGCTGTACCGCAGGCTGCTCACCGACCCCGACGAACTGGGCGCCGTCTCCCCGGGCCACACCCCGCCCGCCGGGCCGCGCGAGGAGGACACCTCCGTCCGCGCCGAGCTGGACGCCGAGTTCGACGCCGAGCGGGGCGTCACCCCCCGCCTGTGGACCGGCGACCGCGAGCCCCGCGACACCGCCCTGGACGGCGCCCCCGCCGGCCCGGAACTGCTCGCACAGGTCGCCGCCCTGCCCCCGGCCGACGACGTCCCCGACGTCGACGAGGAGCGCGCCGTCCGCGCCGAGGACTCCTACGGCCTGCGCCGTCTGCTCCAGGGCTTCCGCACCCCCCTGCTGATCAGCCTCGGCCTGGTCGCCGTGGACGCCGGCATGGGCCTGCTGCTGCCGGTGCTGATCCGGCACGGCATCGACGAGGGCGTCACCCGCGCCGCCCAGGGCGCGGTCTGGGCGGCCGCCCTGCTGGGCCTGCTCACCGTGCTCACCCAGTGGGCGGCGCAGACCGGCGAGATCCGGATGACCGGACGCACCGGCGAACGCGTGCTGTACTCGCTGCGGCTGAAGATCTTCGCCCAGCTCCAGCGGCTCGGCCTCGACTACTACGAGCGCGAGCTGACCGGCCGGATCATGACCCGGATGACCACGGACGTCGACGCGCTGTCCACGTTCCTGCAGACCGGCCTGGTCACCGCGTTCGTCTCGGTGGTCACCTTCTTCGGCATCATGGTCGCCCTGCTGGTGCTCGACGTCGGTCTCGCCCTCGTCGTGTTCGCCACCCTGCCCCCGCTGATCCTCGCCACGTACGTCTTCCGCCGGGCCAGCGTGAAGGCGTACGAGCTGGCGCGGGAGCGGGTGTCGGCGGTCAACGCCGACCTGCAGGAGTCGGTGGCCGGGCTGCGGATCGTGCAGGCCTTCCGCCGCGAGCGGGACGGCGCCCGGCGGTTCGCCGAACGCAGCGCCGCCTACCGCAGTGCCCGCATCCGCGGCCAGTGGCTGATCTCGGTGTACTTCCCGTTCGTGCAGCTGCTGTCCTCGGTCGCCGCGGTGGCGGTGCTGGTGGTGGGCGGCGGCCGGGTGGACGACGGCACGCTGGCCATCGGCTCGCTGGTCGCGTACCTGCTCTACATCGACCTGTTCTTCGCGCCCGTGCAGCAGCTCTCCCAGGTCTTCGACGGCTACCAGCAGGCGTCCGTCTCCCTCGGCCGGATCCAGGAGCTGCTGCGCGAGCCGACCTCCACCGAGGCGCCGGCCGAGCCGCTGCCGGTGACGTCCCTGCGCGGCGAGATCGCCTTCGAGGACGTGCACTTCTCCTACGGTGACGGCGAGGAGGCCCTCACCGGCGTCGACCTGACCATCCCCGCCGGGCAGACCGTCGCCTTCGTCGGCGAGACCGGCGCGGGCAAGTCCACCCTGGTCAAGCTGGTCGCCCGGTTCTACGACCCCGCCTCCGGGCGGGTCACCGTGGACGGCGCCGACCTGCGCGACCTGGACCTGACCGCGTACCGGCACCGGCTGGGCGTCGTGCCGCAGGAGGCGTACCTCTTCCCCGGCACCGTCCGCGACGCCATCGCCTACGGCCGTCCGGACGCCACCGACGCCGAGGTGGAGGCCGCGGCCCGCGCGGTCGGCGCGCACGAGATGATCGCCACGCTGGACGGCGGCTACCTGCACGAGGTCGCCGAGCGCGGCCGCAACCTGTCGGCCGGACAGCGCCAGCTGATCGCGCTCGCCCGCGCCGAACTCGTCGACCCGGACGTGCTGCTGCTCGACGAGGCCACCGCCGCCCTCGACCTCGCCACCGAGGCACAGGTCAACGCGGCGACCGACCGCATCGCGGGCCGCCGCACCACACTGGTCGTCGCCCACCGCCTGACCACCGCCGCCCGCGCCGACCGGGTGATCGTCATGGACCACGGCCGCGTCGCCGAGGACGGCACGCACGAGGAACTGCTGCGCAAGGGCGGCCGGTACGCCGCGCTGTGGCGGACGTTCGTCGGCGAGGACGTACCGGCGCCGGCCTGATCCGGCCGTTCACCACCGGTGCGCACCGGCTCGCGCAACCGTGCGGCTCACGCCGTGCGTCCGTACACGCGTACGCCGCCGGTCGCGGCGGGCGCGGTACAGGAGGACGACTGTGCGCAGTGGAGCGATACACCGGCGGCTCGCGCTGGGCCTTGCGGTGCTGACCACGTCGGGGCTGCTCGCCGTGGCCGCGCCGGCCCAGGAGGCGGAGGCGGCCGCGCTGTGCCCCGGACGCAAGGTGCGGACCCTGCCCTTCTCCACCGGGTCGGTGCTCGTCTACAAGCGCGGCGGGTACGTCTGCGCCGTCACCGTCGCCAGGAAGCCGGGCGTGAAGCGGACGATGGCGGTGAGCGTGCGGGCGCGCGGCGGACGCCCGGTGGTCGACGAGGGGCAGTTCGCCCACCACGCGGGCCCGGTGACCGCGCACGCCGGACGCCGCTGCGTCTGGGTCACCGGCCGGGTCGCGGCGGGCTCCGTCAGTTCCGGCTGGATCCTGTGCTGACCCCTCCGCACACCGGACCCGCACAGGGTTTTCCCTATGTCCCCTGGTGCGGTGAGGAGTTGGTCGAGTAGCTTCCGGCGCACATCTGTCTCACAGGGGAGTGCGCATGCGCAAGGCGCTCAGATGGCTGCTGGCGCTCACGGTGCTCATAGGCACACTGAGCACGGCCGGGGCGGCCACCGCCGCCGAGCCGGAGGCCACCGGCACCACTGACATCAAGGAGAGGCTGCTCGCGGTCCCGGGCATGAGCCTCATCGAGGAGAAGCCGTACACCGGGTACCGCTTCTTCGTCCTCAACTACACCCAGCCGGTCGACCACCGCAGGCCCGCCAAGGGCACGTTCCAGCAGCGGATCACCGTGCTGCACAAGGACACCGCGCGGCCCACCGTCTTCCACACCGGCGGCTACAGCGTCTCCACGACGCCCCGCCGCGCCGAGCCGACCCAGATCGTGGACGGCAACCAGGTCTCCATGGAGTACCGCTTCTTCACCCCGTCCCGGCCCGAGCCGGCCGACTGGAGCAAGCTGGACATCTGGCAGGCGGCCAGCGACCAGCACCGCATCTTCACCGCGCTGAAGAAGATCTACACCGAGAACTGGATCTCCACGGGCGGCTCCAAGGGCGGCATGACCGCCACCTACTACGAGCGCTTCTACCCGAAGGACATGGACGGCGTCGTCGCCTACGTCGCCCCCAACGACGTGGTGAACAAGGAGGACTCGGCCTACGACCGGTTCTTCCGCACCGTCGGCACCGAGGAGTGCCGCGACCGGCTGAACGGCGTGCAGCGCGAGGCGCTGGTGCGCCGGGCCCCGCTGGAGAAGAAGTACGCCGCGTACGCCGCCGAGAACGGCTACACCTTCGACACCATCGGCAGCCTGGACCGCGCCTACGAGGCGGTCGTCCTGGACTACGTGTGGGGCTTCTGGCAGTACAGCACCGTCGCCGACTGCCAGGACATCCCGGCGGACGCGAAGAACGCCACCGACGAGGAGATCTGGAACTCCGTCGACACGATCTCCGGCTTCTCGTTCTACACGGACCAGGGCCTGAGCCCGTACACGCCGTACTACTACCAGGCCGGCACCCAGCTGGGCGCGCCGACCATCCACTTCCCGCACATCGAGAAGAAGTACGTCCGCTACGGCTACCAGCCGCCGCGCAACTTCGTGCCGCGCTCCATCGACATGAAGTTCCAGCCGCACGCCATGCGGGACGTCGACACCTGGGTCCGCCACAACGCCCGGCACATGCTGTTCGTGTACGGCGAGAACGACCCGTGGGGCGCCGAGCCGTTCCGCCTCGGCAAGGGCGCCCGCGACTCGTACGTGTTCACCGCGCCCGGCATGAACCACGGCGCGAACGTGGCCGGCCTGGTCGAGAAGGAGAAGGCGCTGGCCACGGCCCGCATCCTGGACTGGGCGGGCGTCGCCCCGAACGCCGTCCAGGCGAACCCGGCGGCGGCCGAGCCGCTGGCGAAGTTCGACGCGAAGCTCGACAAGCGGGACGTCGAGCCGCGGCACGCGCTGCGTCCGTGAGGCCGGGGCGGGGTCACACCGGGACGGCGCAGCCGACCGGCAAGGCCCCGCCCAGCCGGACGTAGAGGGCCGTGGACGCCGGGCAGCCGGACCGGGCGTCCACGGCCTTCGTCACCTTGAACTCCGGGTCCCTCGGCCCGCTTCCGTCGCAGGCGGTCTCCCGGACCCTGCCGCCGCCGAGGGAGTGGAGGCAGTCGCCGACGACGGTGCGCGGACCGCCCCCGCCGCCCGGGTCGCCCGGGTGCGGCGGCTGGAGGCTGCGCATGCAGGCGTAGCCGCGCGGCACCATGCCGTCGCCGTCCTCGTCGGCGGCGGGACGCCGCTCGCTGATGTGCAGCACGAAGTCGGTGGTGGGCGGGCACAGCGGCCCGTCGCGCGTGGTGCCGTCGTGCCGGGCCGCCACCCGTGCCGCGGCGCGCTCGCTCGCGCAGGACACCTCGGTGAAACTGGTGCGCCCGAAGGAGCTGCACTCGCCGATGTCGAGGAACACGGCCCCGTGCCCCGAGGGCCGCACCGGTGAGGCCACGGCCGCCGTCCCGCCCGCCCCGTCCCGGGGCGCCTCCCGGCACCCGGCGAGCAGCGCCACCCCCGCCAGGGCCCCCACGGCCCGTACTCCCCACGCGTGCACGCGCATCGACGCCTCCCCCGGAATCACCCGCCCCCAGCCTGACCGCCCGACGCCGGGACACGCCGGACAAGTGGGATCGTTCGCGCATACGGGGGGTGAGGGCTCGGGCGGGTGACGTGGAGGAGTCACGTCCGGCCGGGGAGGCGCCGTGATCAGGGCTGACCGGGACGCCTCGCCCGGACCGGCCGGGCCCCACGCTCCGGACGAGGCGTCCCGGGCCGTCAGTACGTCAGCCCGTGCCCCACCGGGTACAGCACCGCCGTCGGGTCGTCGGCGCGCTGGACCGGGACGGGGAGCCTGCCGCGCGGGCGTGCCCTGCCGGCGATCGTGCGGGCCGCCGCGCGGAGCTCGACGTCGGTCCAGGAGTACGACGCGAGATACGCGCGGACGCCGGGCAGGTGGGCCACGTCGTACGGGTTGCGGATCGCCACCGCGACGACCGGCTTCCCGGTGGCCAGCAGTCGCTCGACGAGCGTCCTCTGGCTGCTGGAGCCGGTGACGTTGTACGTGCCGACGACCACCGCGTCCGCGTCCCGGGCGGCCGTCACGGCCCTGTCGACGGTCGCCGCCGAGGGCGCCGTCCCCGTGGACAGGGCGGTCGCGGTGAAGCCCAGCTCGGTCAGGGTGTCCGCGAGCACCCCGGTGGGCGGGCCCGTGGTGCCGGACGGGGAGGCCGGGTCGGCGCCGACCACCAGCACCTTGGGCGTGCGGCGGCGGGACAGCGGCAGCAGGCCGCCCTCGTTGACCATCAGGGTCGTGCCGTGCTCGGCGATCCGGTCGGCCGCGGCCAGGTGCGACCGGGTGCCGACGACCCGGTCCACGCCCGCGTGGCTGACGTACGGGTCGTCGAACAGGCCCAGACGGGCCTTCAGGCGCAGCACGCGCAGGATCGATTCGTCGAGGCGCGCCTCCGTCAGCTCGCCGTCCCGTACGGCCTTCAGGACCGCGTTCCAGGCGACGTCCAGGGACGGCGGGTTGAGCAGCTGGTCCACGCCCGCCTTCAGCGCCAGCACCGGCACCCGGTCGTCGCCGTACTTGGTGCGCACGCCCTCCATGCCGAGGGAGTCGGTCACCACGACGCCGTCGTAACCCAGCTCCTCGCGCAGGATGCCGGTGAGGATCGGGTGGGAGAGGGTGGCCGGGTCCTCGGCGCCGTCGAGCGCCGGGACGACGATGTGCGCGGTCATGATCGAGTCGATGCCCGCGGCGATCGCCGCGCGGAACGGCGGCGCGTCCAGCTCCTCCCACTGCTCGCGGGTGTGGTGGATCCACGGCAGGTCCTCGTGGCTGTCGGTGACCGTGTCGCCGTGCCCGGGGAAGTGCTTGGCGGTGGCCGCGACACCGGACGACTCGTAGCCCCGCACCTCCGCCGCGACGAGTTCCGCGACCGATCCCGGGTCGGAGCCGAAGGAACGCACGCCGATCACCGGGTTGGCCGGATTGACGTTCACGTCGGCCACGGGGGAGTAGTTCTGCCGGATGCCCAGGGCGCGCAGCTCACGGCCCGCGATCCGGCCCAGGGTGCGCGCGTCGGACCGCGAGCCACCCGCGCCGACGTTCATCGCGCCCGGCAGCAGCGTCGCCGGCTCGCCCACGCGGGCCACGATGCCGTGCTCCTGGTCGGTCGAGATCAGCACCGGCAGACCGCGCGGCAGACCGAGGGCCGCCTTCTGGATGCCGTTGGAGAGGTCGGCGATCTGGTGCGGGTCGCGGGTGTTGTGCGCCCAGGCGAAGTAGATGATGCCGCCGACGCGGTACCTGGCGACCAGCTCGGCCGCGGTGCGCACGCCGATCTCCTTCAGGTTGGCGTCGACGTCGGCCTGGTCGGGGTCGGTGGCGGAGTGGCCGTAGACCCGCATCACGAAGAGCTGGCCGACCTTCTCCTCCAGCGTCATACGGGAGACGAGGGCGCGCAGCTCGCGGTCGTCGGGGCGGTGCCCGCCGGTGGCCGCGTGGACGGTGCCGCCGGCCGCCAGGACGGAGGTGACGCCCGCCGTCGCGGCGAGGACGGTGCGTCGGGACGGACGGGCGGTGCTTGCCGTGCTTCCGGGGCTGCTGTCGGGCACGTGCGCTCCTTTGGAAGGTGATCCGCGGGGACCGGGGATCCGCTGAAGGAAACTGCCAGGAGGCCACCAATATCCGGGAAGTTTCTGCCAGTCAAGGGCGTGTGCAGCATCCGGAGGGGCCGTCGTCGGCGCGGCGGGAGGGGGCCGGCGCCGACGACGGCGGGCCGCCGGCCGGGGCGCGGCGCCGAGGGGGGACAGCGGCCGCGGCCGGCGCGAGGAGCCGGCACAGCAGTCCCGGAGGCTCGCCCGGCAGCCTGCCCCTGGGACGTGCGGGAGCGGCGGCGGGTTCCCCTTCCGCAGGGGTGTTCTCCGGACGCCCGGTTTCAGCGGGGCCCGTGCGCCGAGACCGCCGGCCAGTGAGCGACCAGCGTGCGGACCGTCTCCGCGATCGCCGGACGGCGCGCCGCGCCCGTGCGCCACAGCGCGTACAGCCGCCTCACGGGCACCGGGGCGAGCGGCACCTCGACGACCCCGGCGGGCAGCGGACCGCGCCCCAGCCGGGGGATCAGCGCGATGCCCAGCCCGGCCGCGACCAGGGCGACCAGGGTCGGGTTCTCGTCGGCCGTGTGCACGATCTCCGGTTCGTGCCCGGCCGCGCGCAGGGTCCGCACCAGCCACTCGTGGCAGACCCGGCCCGGCGGCTGGCAGATCCACCGCTCCCCGGCCAGCTCCTCCCGCCGCACCGCCGTCCGCTCCGTGAACCGGTGCCCCTCGGGCACCAGCAGATCGCACAGGTCGTCCCCGACGACCCGCTGCTCGACGCCGGCCGGGGCGGGCAGCGGCGCGATGTCCCAGTCGTGCGCGACCACCAGGTCGACCGTGCCCTTGGCGACGAGGTCCACGGACAGATGCGGGTCCACCTCGGTCAGCCGGGTGTCCAGCGCGGGGTGCCGGCGGGCCAGGTCGGCCAGCACCGGCGGCATCAGCCCGCGCGCGGCCGACGCGAACGCGGCCACGGTCAGCCGCCCGGACGGCACCCCGCGCCGCTCCTCCAGCTCGGTCTCCGCGCGCTCCACGATGGCGATCAGCTCCCGCGCGGCGCGCACCAGTTGATGCGCCTCGTCGGTCAGCCGCACGCCCCGGCCCTCCCGCTCCAGCAGTACGGTCCGCGTCTCCCGCTCCAGCTTGGCGATCTGCTGCGAGACGGCGGAGGAGGTGTAGCCGAGCGCGGAGGCGGCGGCGCCGACGGTGCCGTGCACGGAGACGGCGTGCAGGGCGCGCAGACGCTGGAGATCGAGCATGGCGGTACCCCTGAACGGTCAGCGATGCTTCATCCAACCATGCAGCGGACGTCGCTGGTGCCGAAGTGCCGTCACCGGAGATGCTCGACGCGTGCGGCCGGCACACGTGTGGGGCCCGTCGGCGGACCTGGCCGCCCTGCGCTCCCTGGACCGGCCGGGCGCGGGCACGGTGCTCCACGTCGCCCGGCGCGCCACGGTGTTCGGGTTCGGCGCCTGCGGCCGGCTCCTGCGCCGTCACCCCGCCTCCACGGTCGTCCCGTTCTCCCTCCTGGCCCCGGTCTTCGGCATGACCGGGGACGCCGGCCGGCCGTCCCCGGACGCGGGGCGCGGGACCAGGGGGTGGCGGTGCGGGCCGGGGACGGTCACACGGTGCCCGTCCCGGTCCGGTGCGTGCGACGGGACACGGGGGTGCGCGCCGGGTCGCCCGGCCCGGCGCACACCCCGCGGGCCGGCGCCGGCCGTCCTGACCGGGCGCCGGGTGACCGTGACGTCGGACATGAGGATCAGGGCGATTCCGGGGCGGGGACGCCGGCGCGCAGTTCGGGCGTGCTCGTGGCGACCCAGACCACCGCGAACAGGCACAACAGCCCGCCCGTCACCAGGGCCGTCGCACCGGAGGCCGCGCCCGCCACCAGTCCCGCCCGCATGTTGCCGAGGTGCGGGCCGGCCTGTCCGACGATCTGCTCGGCGGCGGTGACCCGGCCCAGCAGGGCGTCGGGCGTACGGGTCTGCACGATCGTGGTGCGCGAGAGCACCGAGAGGGCGTCGGCCGCCCCGGCCAGGACCAGCAGGCCGAGGCCCGCCCAGGGGCTGCTCATCATGCCGAACGCGGCCAGCGCGGCCCCCCAGACGCCGGCGCCGCACAGCATCACGAGGCCCGGACGGCCCAGGCGGGTCACCGTCCCGGACAGCGCCGACGCCGTCACCCCGCCGATCGCGATCGCCGACATGAACAGACCCAGTGTGCGCGGGTCGCCGCCGAACCGCTCCTCGTTGATCAGCGGGAAGAGGCTGGCCGGCATGGACAGCACGGTGGCGGCCAGGTCGGTGACCAGCGCGCCCCGCACCACCCGGTGGCCGGCCAGGAAGCGCAGCCCGTCCAGCACGCCGTGCAGCCCGGCCCGGGACGGCTCCCCCTCGGGCGGCAGCGCGGGCAGACCGAACGCACCGTAGAAGGCGATGAGGAAGCTCAGCGCGTCCAGCAGGTAGCAGACGCCCAGGCCGAACCAGCCGAGCATCAGCCCTCCGAGGGCGGGGCCGATCAGCATCATCGACTGGGCGGTGACCTGGTAGAGCGCCAGACCGGAAGCCACCTGCTCCTTGGGCAGCACCCGGGGCACGAACACGCCGGCCGCCGGACCGCCCACCGCCGCGCAGGCGGACTGGGCGGCCACCAGGGCCAGCACACCGGCCACCGGCACGTGTCCGGTGAATCCCTGCAGCGCCAGCAGCAGCGAGCACACCGCCTGGCCGACCGTCGCGGCCAGGTAGATCCGGCGCCGGTCGCCCCGGTCCACCCAGGCCCCGGCGAACAGGCCGAAGCACACGAGCGGCAGGGCCTGAGCCAGGCCCACCGCACCGCTCCAGGCCGCGCTGTGCGTCATCTCCCAGACCTGGTACATGACGGTGACCATGGTCATGAAGCTGCCGAGCACGGACACGGTCCGTCCGATCAGCAGACGTCGGAAGAGGGGGGAGGCACGCAGCGGACGCACGTCGATGAACGCGCGGGACACACTCACGAGGGCATGACAGGGCGGCGGCGGACAGGCTGAGGCACGGCGGGGACGTTATCCGCCCGCCCACGGCCCGGGCCAGTCGTTTTCCCCGCCGCCCGGCCGGCACGCCAGCGCCGGGCCGCCCGCGGCCGTCAGGCCGATTCGTTCAGCAGTCGCGACAGGTGCTCGCGGCCGGGGGTGAGGAGCCCGGGCAGGGGCGCCGCGCCGGCGTGCCACCGCTGCTCGTACTCCCAGCACAGCCACCCGTCCCACTCGTGCCGCGACAGCACCTCGACCACGTCGGCCAGCGGCAGCACCCCCGCCCCCAGCGCGACCGGCGCCGGGTCCTCCGCGGAGGCGATGTCCTTCACCTGGACGTACCCCAGGTGCGGCGACAGCGCGGCGAAGCTGTCCACCGGCTGCTCGCCGCCGAGCCACGTGTGCATCACGTCCCAGAGGGCGCCCACGTGCCGGTGTCCGACCAGCCCCAGCACCCGCATCGCGTCCGCACCGGTGCGGTGGGAGTCGTGCGTCTCCAGCAGGATCCGTACGCCCCGGTCGGCCGCGTACCTCGCGGCCGTGCCCAGCCGCCGCGCGGCCGTCGCGTCCGCCTCCTCCGCGCCCTGCTCGTCCCCGCCGCCGGGGAGGACCCGTACGAACGGGGCGCCGATGTCCCCGGCGAGATCGACCAGCGCGCGGACCTCGGCGAGGACCGGCCCGTCGTCACCGGGCGCGGCGACCCGGGCGTACCCGGCCACCCCCAGGACGTCGAGCCCGGCCGCCTCGAACCCGGCGGCCACGTCCGCCCGCTGCTCCGCGGTGAGACCCGGGTGGACGGGCTCCTCGGGGTGGGCGCGCAGCTCGACGCCGTGATAGCCGTGCGCGGTCGCCAGGGCCGTCACCTCGGAGAGAGGGAGGCCGGGGACACCGAGGGTGGAGAACGCCAGTTTCATGGATACGGGACTACCCCCGACCGGCGCGGGCGATTCCTCCCTCACTCCGGTGCCGCACAGGGGCTCCTCGGCGGATCGCCGGGCGCGGTCCGGCGGGGGCCGGTCGCGCAGTTCCCGCGCCCGTGCGGGAGGCGACCGCCGGCCCCCTCGGCAAGGCTCAGCCCCGCGGCCCCGCCGTGGACCCCCGCACCGTCAGCTCCCCCCGCACCGAAGCGATCCCCCCGGCCGGCGCCTCCTCCCGCCCCATCGCGATCCGCCCCGCCCGCGCCCCCGCCTCCGCGAGGGGCAGCCGGACCGTCGTCAGCGCGGGCACCGCGTCGATGCTGAACGGCAGGTCGTCGAAGCCGGCCACCGACACGTCGTCCGGGATGCGCAGCCCCGACTCCCGCAGCGCCGCGCACGCGCCCAGCGCGACGGAGTCGTTCGCCGCGACCACGGCGGTCAGCGACGGGTCGCGGCGCAGGAGTTCGAGCGTGGCCTCGTAGCCGGACCGCCGGTCGTAGCGTCCGTGCACGGTCCACCGCGGGTCCTCCTCGATGCCGTGCGCGGCCAGTGCGGCCCGGTGGCCCTCCAGGCGGTGCCGGGTCGTGGTGCGCTCCTGGGGGCCCGCGATGTAGCCGAGCCGCCGGTGCCCGAGCCCGATCAGGTGCTCGGTGAGCTCCTGCCCGCCGCCCCGGTTGTCGAAGGTCAGCGCGATCGCCCCGGTCTCCGGCGCCTGCGGCCGCCCGCACAGCACCACCCGCGTCCCGGCGTCCGCCAGCTTCCGCAGCTTGGCGTCCATCGCCGCCTTGTGCTGCGCGTCCTCGATCGCCCCGCCGGTCAGCACCACCGCCGCGGCCCGCTGCCGCTGGAGCAGCGTGAGGTAGGTCAGTTCGCGCTCGGGCGATCCCCCCGTGTTGCACACCACGGCGAGTCTCTCCCCGCCCGCGCGCCCGCCGGGACCGCCGATCTCCGACTGGATCGCGCTCGCCATGATCCCGAAGAACGGGTCGGCGATGTCGTTCACCAGGATGCCGACCAGGTCGGAGGTGGCGGCGGCGAGGGCGCTGGCGGGACCGTTGAGGACGTAGTCGAGTTCGTCGACGGCCTTGAGCACCCGCTCGCGGGTGGACGCGGCCACGGGATAGTTCCCGTTGAGCACACGCGACACCGTCGCGGGGGAGACCTGCGCCCGCGCCGCCACGTCCGCCAGGGTCACCGTCATGTCTCGTCCTCCGCCTCGCCGCCGTGCCGTCCGCCCGCCGTGCCGTCCGCCCGTGCCGTACGCGTCGTGCCCGCCCACGCCCGCACCGGGGGTTCCGAGCAGACCCTACGGCCAACGGCCCGGTTGTCCGCCCCCTCGAACAAGTCGGGGTCGGCAGTGGTCTTGTCCACACCGCGGTCCAGAGGCTAGCTTCTGTCTGTATAGAAAGCGCTTGCTGTCACGCCCACCAGTCCCGCCGCTCCTCCGGAAGCGCGTGGGACGCGTGCGGCGTACGCGGCGCGCGGACCGCGTACGAAGGGAACGACGTGACACGCAAGACGGTGCGTATCGCCATGAACGGTGTGACCGGACGCATGGGCTACCGCCAGCACCTCGTCCGCTCCATCCTGGCCCTGCGCGAGCAGGGCGGCCTCGACCTCGGCGACGGCACCGTGCTGTGGCCCGAGCCGGTGCTGGTCGGCCGCCGCGAGCACGCGCTGCGGGCGCTGGCCGAGCGCCACGGACTCGAACACCTCTCCACCGACCTGGACGCGGTCCTCGCCGACGACAGCGTGGACATCTACTTCGACGCCCAGGTGACCTCCGCCCGCGAGGAGGCGATCAGGAAGGCGATCGCCGCCGGCAAGCACGTCTACACCGAGAAGCCCACCGCCACCGGCCTCGACGGCGCCCTGGAGCTGGCCCGCCTGGCGAACGCCGCCGGGATCAAGCACGGCGTCGTCCAGGACAAGCTGTTCCTGCCGGGCCTGCTCAAGCTCAAGCGCCTCATCGACGGCGGTTTCTTCGGCCGTGTCCTGTCCGTGCGCGGCGAGTTCGGCTACTGGGTGTTCGAGGGCGACTGGCAGGAGGCGCAGCGCCCCTCCTGGAACTACCGCGCCGAGGACGGCGGCGGCATCGTCGTCGACATGTTCCCGCACTGGGAGTACGTGCTGCACGAGCTGTTCGGCCGCGTACGCTCCGTGCAGGCGCTCACCGCCACCCACATCCCGCAGCGCTGGGACGAGAACGGCAAGCCCTACGACGCCACCGCCGACGACGCCGCCTACGGCGTCTTCGAGCTCGACGGCGGCGTGATCGCGCAGATCAACTCCTCCTGGGCGGTCCGCGTCCACCGCGACGAGCTGGTCGAGTTCCAGGTGGACGGCACCGAGGGCTCCGCCGTCGCCGGCCTGCGCACGTGCCGCGTCCAGCACCGCTCCGCCACCCCCAAGCCGGTCTGGAACCCGGACATCCCCGCCACCGAGGCGTTCCGCGACCAGTGGCAGGAGGTGCCGGACAACGGCGAGTTCGACAACGGCTTCAAGGCCCAGTGGGAGCTGTTCCTCAAGCACGTCCACGCCGACGCCCCCTACCACTGGGACCTGCTGGCCGGCGCCCGCGGCGTCCAGCTCGCCGAACTCGGCCTGCGGTCCTCCGCCGAGGGCCGCCGCCTCGACGTGCCGGAGATCGTCCTGTGACCCTGCACCTGCCCGACGCGCACGGCGCCCTGCGCGTCTACGAACCCCGCACCGAGCCCCTCGCCCTCACCCCCGGCGCCCCCCTCACCTCCCGTACGGTCTTCTCCGCCGCGCACGTCGTCGCCGACCCGTACGCCGACACCACCCCCGACTCGCCCGCCGCCGTCGACTGGGACGCCACGCTCGCCTTCCGCCGCCACCTGTGGGCGCACGGGCTGGGCGTCGCCGAGGCGATGGACACCGCGCAGCGCGGCATGGGGCTGGACTGGGCGGGCGCGGCCGAGCTGATCCGCCGGTCCGCCGCCGAGGCGAAGGCGGCCGGCGGCCGCATCGCCTGCGGCGTCGGCACCGACCAGCTCACCGGCGGCCCGGCGACCCTCGCCGAGGTCCGCACGGCCTACGAGGAACAGCTCGCGGTCGTCGAGGAGTCGGGCGCGCAGGCCATCCTCATGGCGTCCCGCGCCCTCGCCGCCACCGCCCAGGGCCCCGAGGACTACCTGGAGGTCTACGGCCACCTCCTCCGCCAGGCCGCGGAGCCGGTCGTCCTGCACTGGCTGGGCCCCATGTTCGACCCGGCCCTTGAGGGCTACTGGGGCTCGTCCGGCCTGGACGCGGCGACGGACACCTTTCTCGACGTGATCGCCGCCCACCCCGACAAGGTCGACGGCATCAAGGTCTCCCTCCTCGACGCCCAGCGCGAGATCGACCTGCGCCGCCGCCTGCCGAAGGGCGTGCGCTGCTACACCGGCGACGACTTCCACTACCCGGAACTCATCGCGGGCGACGACCAGGGCTTCAGCCACGCCCTGCTCGGCATCTTCGACCCGCTCGGCCCGCTCGCCGCGGAGGCGGTCCGGGTCCTCGACACCGGCGACACGGACGGCTTCCGCGCCCTCCTCGACCCGACCGTCGACCTGTCCCGCCACCTCTTCCAGGCGCCCACCCGCTTCTACAAGACCGGCGTGGTGTTCCTGGCGTGGCTGGCCGGCCACCAGAGCCACTTCACGATGGTCGGCGGCCTGCAGTCCGCCCGTTCCCTGCCCCACCTCGCCCGCGCCTACGAACTCGCCGACCGCCTCGGCCTGTTCCCCGACCCCGGGCTGGCCGAGGACCGGATGAGGACCCTGCTGCACCTGTACGGAGTGACGCCGTGAGCGACCTGACCCGCTTCAGCATCAACCAGATGACCGTCAAGCAGCTCACGCTCCCCGAACTGGTCGCCGCCTGCCGCGACCTGGGCGTCCCGGCGGTCGGCCTGTGGCGCGAACCGGTCCAGGAGTACGGCGTGGAGGCGGCCGCCAAGCTCGTACGGGACGCGGGCCTGGCGGTGACGACGCTGTGCCGGGGCGGCTTCCTCACCGCGACCGACCCGGACGAGCGGGCGGCGGCCCTCGCCGACAACCGCCGCGCCGTCGACGAGGCGGCCACGCTCGGCACGGACACCCTGGTCCTGGTCTCGGGCGGCCTCCCGCCCGGCTCGAAGGACCTGCGGGCGGCCCGCGAACGCATCGGGGACGCGCTGACGGAACTGGCCCCGTACGCCGAGGACCACGGGGTGAAGCTGGCGATCGAGCCGCTGCACCCCATGTTCGCGTCGGACCGCTGCGTGGTCTCCACGCTCACGCAGGCCCTGGACCTGGCCGAACGCTTCCCGGCCCACCAGGTCGGCGTCACCGTGGACACGTACCACATCTGGTGGGACGACACGGCCCCCGAGGCCGTCGCCCGCGCCGGCGCCCAGCACCGCATCCACACCTTCCAGCTCGCCGACTGGATCACCCCGCTCCCCGAGGGCGTCCTCAACGGCCGCGGCCAGATCGGCGACGGAGCGATCGACGTGCGCGCGTGGCAGCGCTGCGTGGAGGCGGCGGGCTACACCGGCCCCATCGAGGTCGAACTCTTCAACGAGGAGCTGTGGGCGAGGGACGGCCGCGAACTCCTGGCGGAGACGGCCCGGCGGTGGGCGGAGAACGTGGAGGTGTGAACCGGCCTCGCCGGGTGTCCTCGGGCGGGTGAAAAAACTTCGCGGGGCCGTACAACCCTCCCCCCGCCCCGCCCGTCTCCATACCGTCAGGACTTCCGGGTGGGGACCCGGGGGGGGATTTCAGGGAGGTCCTGGCGGGGGAGGGAAGCGAGGGGCCCGGTCGACGGACCGGGCCCCTCGAAGTTCGTGCGGACGCCCGTCAGGGGGCGGCTCAGAAGAACACCCCGCACCGCAGCAGCACGTTCGCGTACGGGCTCGCCTCGCCCGTGCGGACCACCAGCCGGGCGCCGGACGTCAGTTCCTTCAGCCGCTCGTGCGGGACGTACGCCAGCTCCGGGAAGTGACCGGCCAGCAGCGACGCCGCCGCCGGGTTCGCGTCCCGCACCTCCTCCGCCGCCGTCGCGCCCTCGACGGCCAGCTCGCCGAGCAGTCCCTCCAGCACCTCGGCGAAGGAGGGCACCCCGGCCCGGAAGGCCAGGTCCACCACGCGCGGCCCGGCCGGTATCGGCATCCCCGCGTCGCACACCAGCACCCCGTCGGTGTGGCCGAGTTCGGCGAGGGCGCCGGAGAGGTGCCGGTTCAGGATCCCGTGCTTCTTCACAGCGCCGCGACCTCCGCCGCCGTCGGGAAGGACACCTGCGCGCCCTCCTTGGTGACCGTCGCCGCGCCCACCCGGGCCGCGTAGGCGGCGGCCTCGGCGAGCGGCTCGCCCGTGCCCAGCCGCCACGCCAGCGCCGCGGTGAACGCGTCGCCCGCGCCCGTGGTGTCCACGGCCTCCACCGTCACCGACGCGACCCGCGCGACCCCCGCCGAGGAGGCGACCAGCGCTCCCTCGCCGCCCAGCGTCACCACCACCGAGCGCGGGCCCTTCGCCAGCAGCAGCCGCGCCCAGTCCTCGGGTTCGCCGCTCACCCCGGCGCTGTCGCCGAGGATCACCTTCGCCTCGTGCTCGTTGACGATCAGCGGGTCGCAGGCCGCCAGCACCTCCGACGGCAGCGGCCGCGGGGGCGACGGGTTGAGGACGAAGCGGCTGTCCGGCGACAGGCTCCGCACCACCTCCACCACCGTCTCCAGCGGGATCTCCAGCTGCGTCGACACCACCCGCGAGGCGTGGAAGAGGCTCGCGGCGGCCCGTACGTCCGCCGGGGTCAGCCGGCCGTTCGCGCCCGGCGAGACGACGATGCTGTTGTCGCCCGACGGGTCCACCGTGATCAGCGCGACGCCGGTCGGCGCACCGCCCGCCAGCACGCCCACCGTGTCGGCCCCGGCCTCGCGCAGCGAGTCCAGCAGCAGCCGGCCGTGCTCGTCGTCCCCGACCCGCGCCAGCAGGGCGGTGCGCGCGCCGAGCCGTGCGGCGGCGACCGCCTGGTTCGCGCCCTTGCCGCCCGGGTGCACGGCCAGGTCGGAACCGAGCACCGTCTCCCCGGCGCCCGGCCGGCGCTCCACCCCGATCACCAGGTCGGCGTTGGCCGAACCGACGACCAGGAGGTCGTAGTCGTACATGAATTCGCTCCCGATCCGCTGAGGAGGGCGGGCGGTCGAGGTGACCGCCCGCCCGTGAGCCCCTGTGCCTCTGTGCCCCTGTGTCCGGTGTCAGCCTTCGAAGCCGGCCACGTTCTCCTCGGTGACCACCTTCACCGGCACCTTCACCATCTTCTCCACCTTTTCGTCCTCGGCGGCCCGCAACGCGTTCCGCACGGCGATCCGGCCGAGTTCGCTCGGCTGCTGCGCGACGGAGGCGTACAGCGTGCCCGCCTGCACCGCCTTCAGCCCGTCCGGCGTGCCGTCGAAGCCGACGACCTGCACCGACGTCCCGGCCCTGGAGCCGAGCGCCTTGATCGCGCCGAGCGCCATCTCGTCGTTCTCGGCGAAGACGCCGTTGATGCCGGGGTGCGCCTGGAGCAGGTTCGTCATCACGTCCAGGCCCTTGGTGCGGTCGAAGTCCGCGGGCTGCTTGGCGACGACCTTGATGCCCGGGTAGTCCTTCAGTCCCTCGGCGAAGCCCGCGCCGCGCTCACGGCTGGCGGAGGTGCCGGCCTGGCCCTGGAGGATCACGATGGTGCCCCTGCCGCCGAGCTTCTCGGCGAGCGCCTTGGCACCGAGCGCGCCGCCCTCGACGTTGTCGGAGGCGACCAGTGCGGAGGTGTCCGCCTTGTTGACGCCGCGGTCCACGGCGATCACCGGGATGTCCGCCTGGTTCGCGCCGCGCACCGAGGGACCGGCCGCGTCGGAGTCCACCGGGTTGACGACGACCGCGTCCAGCGAGCCGCTGGTGAAGTTCTGCAGCTGGTTGGCCTGCTGGGAGGCGTCGTTCTGCGCGTCGGTGACCGTCAGGTCGACGCCCAGCTTCTTCGCCTCCTCCTCGGCGCCCTCGCGGATCTGCACGAAGAACGGGTTGTTGAGCGTCGACAGCGACAGGCCGATCCTCGGCTTGGCGGTCCCGGACGAGCCGCCGTGCAGCAGCGAGGTGGCGCCGACGACCGCGACGGCGACGACGGCCGCGATCACGTACGTCAGTGCCTGCCTGCCCTTGTTGCCGCCGCCGGACGCCCCGGCCGCCGGGGCGGTCGCGCCCGCCTTGCGGCGCAGCGTGTCGAACAGCACCGCCAGCGCGATGACCACGCCGATGACGACCTGCTGCCAGAACGCCGACACCGACAGCAGGTTGAGCCCGTTGCGCAGCACCGCGAGGATCAGCGCGCCGATCAGCGTGCCGGACGCCTTGCCGGTGCCGCCCGCGAGGGAGGCGCCGCCGATGACGACGGCGGCGATCGCGTCCAGCTCGTAGCCCTGCGCGGCCTGCGGCTGCGCGGACGCCAGCCGGGAGGCGAGCACGATGCCCGCGGCGGCGGCGAACAGTCCGGAGAAGGCGTAGATGGCGAGCTTCTGCTTCTTCACCCGCAGGCCGGACAGCCGCGCGGCCTCCTCGTTGCCGCCGATGGCGTACATGGACCGGCCGATGTACGTGCGGCCGAGGACGAACGCGGTCAGCAGGCCCATGACGGCCATCACGAGCACCGGCACCGGCAGCCAGCCGCCGAGCGTGTCGCCCAGGTGGGAGACCGAGTCGGGGAAGGCGATGGGCGAGCCCTGCGAGATCACCAGCGACAGACCGCGCGCCACCGACAGCATCGCCAGCGTCGCGATGAACGGCGGGAGTTTGCCGTACGAGACGAGGAAGCCGTTGACCAGGCCGCAGGCGATGCCGGTGACGACGGCGAGGACGACCGCGAGGGCCACCGGGATCCCGGCCTCCGTCGCGCTCCAGGCGAGGACGGTCGCGGACAGCGCGGCGACCGAGCCGACCGACAGGTCGATGCCCGCCGAGACGATCACGAAGGTGACGCCGAAGGCGAGGATCGCGGTCACGGCGGCCTGGACGCCGACGTTGAGCAGGTTGTCGGCGGTCAGGAAGTCCCCGGACAGCGCCGACATGGCGATCACGAGGAGGATCAGCGCGGTCAGCGCGCCGTTGTCGAGGAGCAGCCGGCGCAGGCCGCCCGTGGCGCCGCCCTGCGCGCCCGGCTTGCTCTTGAGCGTGTCAGTGGCCACCGGGGGCCTCCGTTCCGTTGCTGGGGGAAGTGGTGCCGACGGCGAGGGCCATCACGGCGTCCTGGGTCGCCTCGGCGGCGTCCAGTTCGCCCGCGAGCCGGCCCTGCGCCATGACCAGGACCCGGTCGCTCATGCCGAGCACCTCGGGCAGGTCGCTGGAGATCATGAGCACCGCGGCGCCGGCCGCCGTCAGCTCGTTGATCAGCTGGTAGATCTCGACCTTCGCGCCGACGTCGATGCCGCGCGTGGGCTCGTCGAGGATGAGCACCTTGGTGTCCGCCAGCAGCCACTTGCCGATGACGACCTTCTGCTGGTTGCCGCCGGACAGGGTGCGCACGTGCTGGCCGAGACCGGCCATCCGCACGCCGAGCTGGTCGGCGATGCGGGCCGCCGCCTCGCGCTGACCCTTGAGGTCGACCAGCCCGGCGCGGGACGAGGAACGGAGGGTGACCAGGCCGAGGTTCTCCTCCACGGAGGCGTCCAGCACCAGCCCCTGGCCCTTGCGGTCCTCGGGCACCAGACCGACCCCGGCCTCCATGGCGGCGTTCACGTCGTGGCCGCGCAGCCGCACCCCGCCGACGTGCACCGTCCCGGCGTCGTACGGGTCGGCCCCGAACACCGCCCGGACCACCTCCGTCCGCCCGGCGCCGACCAGCCCCGCGATGCCGACGACCTCACCGGCCCGCACCTCGAAGCTCACGTCGTGGAAGACGCCGTCGCGCGTCAGCCCCTCGACCTTGAGCAGGGCGTCACCGGCGTCGGCGCGCTCGCGCGGGTACTGCTGCTCGATGGACCGCCCGACCATGAGCCGGACCAGCTCGTCCTCGGGCGTCGAGGCGGGCACCTGGCCGACGCTGCGCCCGTCCCGGATCACGGTGACCCGGTCGCCGAGCGCGGCGATCTCCTCCAGGTGGTGGGTGATGAAGACGATGCCGACGCCGTCCTCGCGCAGCCGCCGCACGATCGCGAACAGCTTCTCGACCTCCTCGGAGGTCAGCACGGCGGTCGGCTCGTCCATGACCAGCACCCGCGCGTCGAGGCTGAGCGCCTTGGCGATCTCGACCATCTGCAGCCGCGCGATGCCCAGTTCCCGCACCCGCGCCCGCGGTGACACGTCCACCCCGACGCGCCGCAGCAGCACCTCGGCGTCGGCGTCCATCTTCTTCCGGTCGATCATCCCGAACCGGCGCGGCTGCCGCCCCAGGAAGATGTTCTCCGCGACCGTCAGATCGGGGACCAGGTTGAACTCCTGGTAGATGGTGGCGATCCCGAGCCGCTGGGAGTCCTGCGCACCGCTGATGCGCACCTCCTCGCCGCCGACCGTGATCCGGCCGGCGTCGGGCGTGTAGGCGCCGGACAGCATCTTGATCAGCGTGCTCTTGCCGGCGCCGTTCTCACCGAGCAGCACGTGCACCTCGCCCCGGCGCAGCTCGAAGTCGACGCCGTCGAGCGCGACCACGCCGGGGAAGGTCTTGCGGATGCCCTCGATGCGCAGCAACTCGTCAGGACTGCGGCTGCTCACGGCGTACTCCTTCGTACGGGGGAGGGGGACGGGGGTCGTTCGCTCCCCGGCTCACCGCACGAGCGGCGCACGACGAGCCGGGCGGGGAGGGCGACGGAGGCGCCGGGCCGCCCCTCGATCCGGTCGACCAGGGCGCGCACGGCGGCCCGCCCCAGGTCGCGGACCGGCTGGGCGATCGCGGTGACCGGCGGGTCGGTGTGCACGAACCAGGGGATGTCGTCGAACGCGGCGAGCCCGATGTCGTCCGGCACCCGCAGTCCGCGGGCGCGGATGGCGTCCAGGGCGCCGAGCGCCATCAGGTTGTCGGCGGCGAACACGACCTCGGGGGGCTCCGCCAGGTCGAGGAAGCCCTCGGTGACCCGGCGCCCGCTGCCGGCCTGGAAGTCGCCCTGGCCGATGTAGGCGTCGGGCAGCTCCAGCCCGTACGCGGCGAGCGCCTCACGGAAGGCGTCCACGCGTTCCCGGCCGGTCGTGGTGGCGGCGGGCCCGGCGATGATCGCCAGCCGCCGGTGCCCGAGCCCGTGCAGGTGCGCGACCAGGTCCCGTACGGCGTCCCGCCCGTCCGAGCGGACCACGGGCACGTCGACGCCCGGGATCCACCGGTCGACGAACACCATGGGCGTCCCGGCCCGCGCGGCCCCGAGCATGCCGGGCGAGCCGCCGTCGGTGGGGGAGACCAGCAGCCCGTCGATACGGCGGTCCAGCAGGGTGGTGACGTGGTGGTCCTGGAGGCCGGGCCGCTCGTCGGCGTTGCCGATGATCACGCTGTACCCGAGCGCGCGGGCCTCCTCCTCGACGGAGCGGGCCAGCTCGGTGAAGTACGGGTTCATCACGTCGCTGATGACCAGACCGAGGGTGCGGGTCTGGTCGGTGCGCAGGGACCGGGCGACGGCGTTCGGCCGGTACCCCAGCCGCTCGACGGCGGCGGTCACCCGACGCCGCGCGTCCTCGCTGACCGACGGATGCCCGTTGAGCACGCGCGACACCGTGGCCACGGACAGGCCCGCCTCGGCGGCGACGTCCTTGATACCCGCCATGCCCGACCCACCTCCTCGTGGAATCGATTACACGGAGGATTGGAAACGATTACACCGTTCGGGGGCAAGGGGGTGGGAGTGGCCGAAATCGAATCGTGACCGGCGTGCCGGCCCGGCATCGCCCCCGGCCGCGGACGGGGCGGTGCGCAGCGAGCCGACGGCGCCGTGCGCCCGGGCCCCGGACCGGCCGGCCTCCGCATGACCTCGGGTTCCGGGCAGAGCCCGGTGCACCTCGTCGGCGCGCTGGGTCTCGGCGAGGGCGTCTTCGTGGCGGGCCCGGCCGTTGAGGCTGCGAGCCGGACCGAGCGGCGGCACCGGGGAGATCCGGTCGCGCTCGTGACGCGCGGCGGGCGCCTCCCGGGCAACCGCCTCCGCGTGGCGGACTTCGGCGCCGGCGGCGAGCGCGGCGGTGTTCAGCACCGCGACGGCGTACGGATCGTCGTGCGGCCGTGAGTGCCTGCTCCTGACCCTCCTTCCGGACCGGTCAGGGTCCGTCCGGGTGCTCCGGGCGTCAGGGTCCGCCGTTCGGTGGACGGTCACCGTGACCGGTTGCCGAACGGCTCATCGGTCGGGACGGCCACGAACTGCCGCGGACGAAGCGGCCGGTCCGGACGGCCCCGGACCGGCCGCTTCACGGCGAGGGTCAGGACAGCGGTGGTCGCTGTCCTGCCTGCGTGCGCAAGAGGAGCGGCGACCGGCGAGGCCGTGCGGCCCCGTCAGCCGAAGGCCGCGGCCACGGCGTCCGCGAGCTGGTCCAGTACGTCCCGCGAGAGCCGCACCGAGCCGGTGAACGAGAGGAAGCCGTGGACGGCTCCCGCGACCGGGAGGTGCTGGACCGGCACGCCGGCGTCGGCCAGCTTGCGGGCGTAGTGGTCGCCCTGGTCGCGCAGGGGGTCGTTCTCGGCGGTGACGATGACGGCGGGAGCGAGTCCGGCCAGGTCGTCGGAGCGCGCCGGCGAGACCCGCGGGTCGGCGCCCTGGTCCGGGGTGCTGAGGTAGGCGCCCCAGAACCACTCGAGGTAGGAACGGGAGAGGACCGGGCCCGTCATGTTCTCGTACATCGAGGGGCTGTCGTCGAACCGGTCGACCGCCGGGTAGGCGAGCACCTGGAGCGTGATGCGGGGTCCCCCGCGGCGCAGGGAGTCCTGTGCGAGAACCGCGGCGAGGTTGCCGCCGGCGCTCTCGCCGAACACGGCGATGCGCTCCCCGTCGCCCCCGAAGCCCGGGGCGTTGTCCGCGACCCAGGCCAGTGCGGCGCGGGCGTCGTCGACCGCGGCCGGGAAGCGGTGTTCGGGCGCCAGCCGGTAGTCGACGGAGACCACGATCGTGCCGGAGCGGACGGCCATGACGCGGGCGATGTTGTCCTGGGTGTCCAGATCGCCGAAGACCCACCCGCCGCCGTGGAAGAAGAGGGTCACGGGCAGCGGCCCGGCGTCCGGCCCGGTGAAGGGCCGGTAGATACGGACGGGTATGTCGCGGCCGTCGGCGGCGGCCGTGGTGTCCCGGACGTCGGCGACCGGTACGGGAGCGCCGGCCAGGGCGCCGAAGGCGCGCCCGAACGCGCGGTTCTGCGCCACCGTCAGGGTTTCGGGAGCCGGTCCGCCTCCTGCGGCCACTTCCTTGAGCAGGGTCTCGATCTGGGGGTCGAGGGGCATGGCACTCACCTGTCTGAAGGGACGGCCATCCGGTGTGGAATGACCTTTCCAGGATCTTCGGCGGAGCATGATTGGAATGTCAATTCCAACTTGGGTAGCGTGGGCGTATGAGCGCACCAGGGAAGGCCGGAGAGCCGAAGAGCCAGCGGCTCACCAAGGGCGGCCGCAAGACCCGCGAACGCATCGTCGAGACCGCTGCGGAACTGATGTTCCACCGCGGCGCGGGGGGCACGAGCATCCCGGACATCCAGGCGGCCGCCGGGGTCAGCGCGTCGCAGATCTACCACTACTTCGGCGACAAGCAGGGCTTGGTCCTGGCGGTCATCGACCACCAGACGGACACCCAGCTCGCCCGGCAGCGTCCGCTGCTGGACAACCTGGACAGCATCGAGGCCCTGCGCGAGTGGTGCGACAGGGCGGGGAGCCGGCAGGACGAGAGAGGATGCGAAGGCGGCTGCGAGATCGGCTCGCTCGCCAGCGAACTCGCCGACAGCGACCAGTCGGCACGGACCAGACTCGTCTCCGCCTTCGACCGGTGGGAAGGCCCCATCAGGTCGGGACTCGCACGCATGCAGGCGCGGGGCGAGCTGAGCGAGCGCGCCGATACCGACGCGCTCGCCACCGCTCTGCTGGCCGCCATTCAGGGCGGCATGCTGCTGTCCCAGGTCCGCCGGTCGAGCACCGCCTACCGGCAGGCCGTGTCAGCGGTGATCGACCACATCGAGAGCTACCTCGTCCGATAGCGGCGCGGGGGCGTCAGCTCACCGCCGGCACTCTTTGACCTGCTGATACAGGGTTCAGGAGCGGGCACTGATCGGGACGCCGCGCGCGCCTCGGCCTCCGCCTCGGCGTGACGCCCGGCACCGTGAAGGGCTTCGGGCCCGGCCGGGGGCGTCCCCGTCGGCCCCGGGCGCTCACCGCGCCGTCGGGGGAATCTCACGGTCCGGAGCCTGCGGTGCCGACGTGGACAGTCGGGCCCGTCCGTCCGTCACCTGCTGCCCGCGGTTCTCCGCGCGTATCCCGCGTCCCCCTCCGGCCGGGCGGAACGGCGCCTCCTCACGGGCCCCGGGCGCCCGGCGGCCGACCGCCGCAAGCGCATGGTGCTATCTTCATTAGCACCATGCTGCTGAGACTCGACGTCACCGATCACCGCCCCCTGCACGAGCAGGTGGCCGGTGCCGTCCGGCGGGCCATCGCCGAAGGGGAGTGCGCGCCGGGCGACCGGCTGCCCCCGGCGCGGGACCTCTCCCAGGCCCTGGGCGTGAACGTCAACACCGTGCTGCGCGGCCTGCGCGCCCTGCGGGACGAAGGACTGCTGGAGTTCCGGCGGGGGCGCGGGGTGACCGTGGCCCGAGGGGCGGACGAACGGTCGGCGTTGCTGGACCGGGTCCGTGAGGTCCTGGCCGACGCGGCGCGCCTCGGGTACGGCAAGGACGACGTCATCGACATGATCAGGGAGGTCACGTGACCGAGCGGACTGCGCGCGGGAACGCCGTGATGTGGGGCGCCGGCGCCTGGGTCGTGGGAGTGCTGGTGCTCCTGGTGGTCTTCCCCCTCACCGCGAGGGACCGGCTGCCGGACCGGCTGGCGACCCACTGGGGCGCGGCCGGCGAGCCGGACGACTCGATGCCGTTCTGGGCCGCGACGTTCTTCCCGGCGCTGATCTGGCTGGTCATGGCGGCGGTTGCCGTGTTCCCCCTGTGGCGCGCTCGCCGGAACACGAGCGAGGCGGCCGCGGCCCCCGGCTGGGCGGGCGTGACCCTGGGCTTCACCGGCGTGACCCTCCTCGGCGCGCAGGCGTCCGTCGTGCGGGCGAACCTGGACCGCGCGGACTGGCGCGAGGCCGGCTCGGTGACGACCTGGGCGGTCGTCACCCTGGCCGGGGCGGCTGCGGTGGGAGCGGTGGCCCTGCTGGCCGGCCGCCGGGCGCGGGGCACGGTGCCGCCCACGGCCGGGCCCGCGATGGAGATACCGGAGGGGCAGCGCTTCGTGTGGCTGTCCCGGGCCTCCAACCCCTGGCTCCATCTCATGGCGGCCGTGAGCGGCATCGTCGCGCTCGCGGCCACGGCGGCGGCGGTGGGCGGCCTGGCAGGGGCGGAAGCCGTGCCGCTCGCCGGGACCTTCGCCCTCGTCGCCCTGGTGGTGCTCGGCTGCGCCTCCGTCCAGGCCCGGGTGACCGAGAAAGGACTCGAGGTCGCCTTCGGCCCGCTGGGGTGGCCGGCCCGGCGGTGGGCCGCCGACGGCATCGCCTCCGCCTGGGTCGAGACCCGCACCGCCATGCGGGTCGGCGGCTGGGGCTACCGGCTGAGCGGACTGGGCACCACCGTCATGCTGCGCGGCGGCGAGTGCCTGGTGATCCGCACGGCCAAGGGCAAGGACTTCGCCGTGAGCGTCGACGACGCCGAACGCGGAGCCGCCCTCCTGAACTCCCTGATCGGGCAACGCTCCGAGTGACGCCCCCGCCCGTCCCGGGACGGGCGCCGTTCATCCCGCAGCCCCCGGCCCCACGAAGAACTTCCGCACATCGTCGGCGAGGAGCTCCGGCACCTCCATCGCCGCGAAGTGGCCGCCCCGGTCGAACTCCGACCAGTGCCGGATGTCGTACAGCCGCTCGGCGAGAGGCCGCACCGACCGGGTGATGTCGTGGGGGAGCACCGCCACCCCCACCGGAACCGGGCACCGCTCGCTCCGCCGGGCCGACCCGCGGCGCAGCCGCGCCGAGGAGGCCGCCGTGGCGGTCAGGCCTTCTTCTGGCGTGCGTAGTGGCGCTGCGCCTTCGCCCGGTTTCCGCAGCCGGCCATCGAGCACCAGCGGCGCGTCCCGTTCTTGGAGACGTCGTAGAAGTGCAGGACGCATTCGGGGTTGCCGCAGGCCCGGATCCGCTCGGGCCGCTCGGCGAGCAGGCACAGGTAGTCCTCTGCCGCCCGCCAGGCCGGCAGCCAGGCGGGGGTTTCCACCTCGACGTAGGCGTCCGGCCCGTCGGGACGCAGCAGGAGTCCCCTGCGGCCGTGCGCGAGGACGGCGTTGAGGGCCTCGACGGCGTCGGCGTCCGGGTGCTGCGGATCGGAGACCGCCCGGTCCAGGGCGGCGCGCGCCTGGAGCAGCCACCGCAGCGTGTCGTGGCCCACCGGGACCGGTGTGTCGCCCAGGGCCCGGCTCACCAGGGGGCCGGCGAGCCAGGTCGCCAGCCCGTCGAGCGAGTCCAGCAGGTCGTGACGGCCGTCGGCGTCGATCCAGCGGGTGTTGAGCAGGTCGATGGCGAGCGGTTCGTCGGTCAGGGGGCGGGGGTCGGCCCCTGGAGCTGGCGGCACGGTGCGCTGTCCTTCCTCGGCGATGACGGCGGCGTCACGACCACCGTAACCGGTCATTGCGCGATCACCGGTTGACGCCTCTCTTCTCTAACCCTTAAAGTCGCTTTCAGTGGTTACGAGGCGGGCTCGTGACGATGAGTGAAGGCATGTGAGGAACCATGGCTGAGGCGAAGACCCTGCAGACCGGGCACGTGGGAGTGAACGTCACCGACCTGGAGCGGTCCCTGGCCTTCTACCGGGCCGTGTTCGGCTTCGACGTGATGGCGGAGGGCAAGGAGGCCGGTCGCCGCTGGGCGTTCCTCGGCCGGGAGGGCCGGCTGCTCGTGACGCTGTGGCAGCAGAGCACGGGCTCGTTCGCCACCGGCCGGCCGGGGCTGCACCACCTGTCGTTCCAGGTCGGGACCGTCGAGGAGGTCAGGGCCGCGGAAGAAGTGCTGCGCGGCCTGGGCGCGGAGTTCGCCTACGACGGGGTCGTCCCCCACGGCGAGGACGGCACCTCCGGCGGCATCTTCTTCACCGACCCCGACGGCATCCGCCTGGAGATCTACGCGCCCACGGGTGCGGACCCGGCCGACGCACCGACTCCCGGCGCCCCCACCTGCGGCTTCTTCTAGGAACCCTCCGGCCCGCCGGGGGCGCCGCGCGGGCGCCCCCGGCCTGACCCGCGTCGGCGACGCAGGACCGCGAGCCGGCGCGCGGGAAAGGACCCACCGTGCCCACGTATCACAGCGGTGAGATCGCGGTGCAGGAACGCGCCGGTCTGGCCCGACAGGCGGAGTTCTCGCTCGGCGGCATCGGCGAGAGCATCCCGCCCGTCGCGAGGGACTTCCTCGCCCGGCAGCCGTGGAGCGTGCTGGGCGGCGCCGACCGGGACGGCCGCGTCTGGGCCACGCAGCTGACGGGCGGCGCCGGGTTCCTGCGCGTGCCCGACCCCCGCACCGTCATCGTCGACGCCCTGCCCCTGCCGGGGGACCCGCTGGCCGAGGCCCTGACCGCCGGACCGGCCGCCCGGATCGGGATGATCGTCATCGAGCCCGCCACCCGGCGCCGCATGCGCGTCAACGGCCGGGCCCGCCGGGAGGGGGCCGGCCTGCTCGTCGACGTCGACCAGGTCATCGCCAACTGCCCCAAGTACCTGCAGAAGCGGGACTACCGCTGGGCGGGTCCGGACGAGGACGGGGCGGCGGACCGCACCGTCACCGGCGGCACCGAACTCAGCCCGGCCCAGCAGCGGAAGGTGCGCGCGGCCGACACGTTCTTCATCGCCACCGCCTCCGACCGCGGCGACGCGGACGCCTCCCACCGCGGCGGCAACCCCGGCTTCGTCCAGGTGCTCTCACCCACCCTGCTGCGCTGGCCCGACTACGCGGGCAACGCCATGTTCCTGACCCTGGGCAACCTGCTGCTCAACGCGTCGGCGGGCATCCTCGTCCCGGACTGGGAGACGGGCGCCACCCTGCACCTGTCCGGCACCGCGCGCACCGTGTGGGACGCCGAGGACATCGCCACGGTGCCCGGCGCGCAGCGCCTGGTCGAGTTCTCCGTCGAAGCCGTACGGGAGATCACCGCCGCTTCGCCCCTGCGGTGGACCAGCCCCGGTTACTCGCGCTTCAACCCCCCGGTCGGCTGACACCCGCACGTACCGCGCGCACCACATGTACCGCGTGCACCGCACGCACCGCGCACCGACGACCCTCACCCGACCCCTACGGAGCGACCATGCAGATCACCGTGGACATGACCCTGTGCGAGAGCCACGGGCAGTGCGTCTTCGCCGCGCCGGAGATCTTCTCCTTCGACGACGACGACCGCCTCGTCCACGAGGCCTCCCCGCCCGACGCGCTGTCCGACAAGGCCGAGAAGGCTGCGGCCGTCTGCCCGGTCCGCGCCGTCACCGTCTCGCCGGCCTCCCCGCCGGCCGCCTCATGAGGGCCGAGGACCGCCGCGAACTGGTCGTCGTGGGCGCCTCGCTCGCCGGGCTGCGGGCGGCCCTGACCCTGCGCGAACGGGGTTTCGCCGGCGCCCTGACCATCGTGGGCGACGAACCGCATCCGCCCTACGACCGGCCGCCGCTGTCCAAGCGGGTACTGACCGCCCCCGGCCGGCCGGCCCGCACCGAACTGCCCGTGCCGAAGGGCCTGCGGGCCCGCTGGCGGCTCGGGCAGGCGGCCGTCCGCCTGGACCTCGCGGCGAGGTCCGTCACCCTCGCGGACGGTACGCGGCTGTCCTACGACGGCCTGGTCATCGCCACCGGATCGACTGCCCGCGGCTGGCCGGCCGGGAAGCCCCCGCCGCCGGCCGGCGTGGTCACCCTGCGCGGCTGGGACGACGCGCTGGCGCTGCGGGCCGCGCTGGCCGCGGGAGGGCCGCTCGTCGTCATCGGCGCCGGCTTCCTCGGTGGCGAGATCGCCGCCGCCGCCCGCGGACTCGGGCTGGACGTCACGCTCGTCGAAGCCGCGTCCCAGCCCCTGGAGAGCGCCCTCGGCACCACCGCGGGCGCCTACGTCGCCGCGCTCCACCGCGAGGCGGGCATCACGCTGAGGACCGGAACCACCGTGGAGGGCTTCCTGACCGGGGCCGACGGCCGGCTGGCCGGCGTCCACCTGGGCGACGGCACCACGGTCCCGGCCGGCACGGCGGTCCTGGCGTGGGGCGGGGCGCCGTCGACGGGCTGGCTGGCCGGCTCCGGCCTCGCCCTGGACGGTGGCGTCCACTGCGACCCGTGTCTGCGCGTCCTGCGCACCGACGGTTCGGCCGTGCCCGACGTGGTGGCGGCCGGTGACGTGGCGCGCGTGCCGCAGCCGCTGGCCGGCGGCGAACGCCTGGCGCTCGGCCACTGGACCGACGCCGTCGAACAGGGCACGGCGGCCGCCGCCACGCTCCTGGCCGCGCAGGACCCGGACCGGACACCCGCGCCGTTCGCGGCCGTGCCGTCCTTCTGGTCGGACCTGCACGGCGTCAGGATCCGCTCGGTGGGCCTGCCCGGCGTCGCTGACGAGACGCGGGTCGTGGAGCACGACCCGGCGGGCCGCCGGCTGGAGATCGGCTACCACCGCGCGGGCCGGCTGGTCGGAGCACTGACCATCGGGCGGACAGGACGGCTGGCTTCCTACCGCCGCGCACTGGAGGGGCGCCCGGCCCCGTGACGGCGACGGACGCACCGGGCGCCGCGTGACGGGCCGCGGTCCCGGCGCCGCTGCCCCGGCGCCGTGACGCCCCGCGGTCAAGGGCTTCCCGACGCCCGTGAGCCGCCCCCTCGTCCCGTACCGCGGGCGGGACGCAGGGCCGGCTCCGGGCGGTCGTCGTCCCGCACGGCAGGGCGCCGCCGTCGTACGGCCTCTCAGGAGAGGCCGACGGGCCGGGTCCGCCGGGGCGCGGCGGTCGGTGCCGGGTGCCGGATCCCGGCCGCCGCGGTATCCCTGTCACACCCCACCGGTACCGTCGACCCATGCCCACCCATCCCTCCGCCCCGCCCTCCGGCGAACGCCGGTTCGCCACGCTCGAAGGCGTGCTGGAGCGCATCACGTACGCCAACGAGGAGAACGGCTACACGGTCGCCCGGGTCGACACCGGCAGGGGCGCCGGTGATCTGCTCACCGTCGTCGGGGCGCTGCTCGGCGCGCAGGTGGGGGAGTCGCTGCGGATGGAGGGGCGCTGGGGGTCGCACCCCCAGTACGGCAAGCAGTTCCACGTGGAGAACTACACGACCGTGCTGCCCGCCACCGTGCAGGGCATCCGCCGCTACCTCGGCTCCGGGCTGGTGAAGGGCATCGGGCCGGTCTTCGCCGACCGGATCACCCAGCACTTCGGGACGGACACCCTCCGCGTCATCGAGGAGGAGCCCGAGCGGCTCATCGAGGTCCCCGGGCTCGGACCGAAGCGGACCAAGAAGATCGCCGACGCCTGGGAGGAGCAGAAGGCGATCAAGGAGGTCATGCTCTTCCTCCAGACCGTCGAGGTGTCGACGTCCATCGCCGTGCGCATCTACAAGAAGTACGGCGACGCCTCCATCTCCGTGGTGAAGAACCAGCCCTACCGGCTGGCCGCCGACGTCTGGGGCATCGGGTTCCTCACCGCCGACCGGATCGCCCAGTCGGTCGGCATCCCGCACGACAGCCCGGACCGGGTGAAGGCGGGCCTGCAGTACGCGCTGTCGCAGGCCACCGACCAGGGACACTGCTATCTCCCCGAGGAGAAGCTGATCGCGGACGCGGTGAAGCTGCTCCAGGTGGACACCGGCCTGGTCATCGAGTGCCTCGCCGAGCTCGCCGCCGAGCCGGAGGACCCGGGCGAGGACCCCGGCGTCGTACGGGAGAAGGTGCCCGACCCGCAGGGCGGCGACCCGGTCACCGCCGTCTACCTGGTGCCGTTCCACCGCGCCGAAGTGGCCCTCGCCGCCCAGTTGCTGCGGCTGCTGCGCACCGACCAGGACCGGATGCCGGCGTTCCGGGACGTGGTGTGGGACAAGGCGCTCGGCTGGCTGCGCGGCCGCACGGGGACGGACCTGGCGCCCGAACAGGAGGCCGCCGTCAAGCTGGCGTTGACGCAGAAGGTCGCCGTGCTGACCGGCGGACCCGGCTGCGGCAAGTCGTTCACGGTGCGGTCGATCGTGGAGCTGGCCCGCGCCAAGAAGGCGAAGGTGGTGCTCGCCGCGCCGACCGGGCGCGCCGCCAAGCGGCTCGCCGAGCTGACCGGCGCCGAGGCGTCCACCGTGCACCGGCTGCTGGAACTCAAGCCCGGCGGGGACGCGGCGTACGACCGGGACCGGCCTCTGGACGCCGACCTGGTGGTGGTCGACGAGGCGTCCATGCTGGACCTGCTGCTGGCGAACAAGCTGGTCAAGGCCGTGCCGCCGGGCGCCCACCTGCTGTTCGTCGGGGACGTCGACCAGCTCCCCAGCGTCGGGGCGGGCGAGGTGCTCCGGGACCTCCTCGCCGACGGCAGCCCCGTCCCCGCCGTGCGCCTCACCCGCGTGTTCCGGCAGGCCCAGCAGTCCGGCGTGGTCACCAACGCGCACCGGATCAACGCGGGGAAGCACCCGGTCACCGACGGCATGAAGGACTTCTTCCTCTTCGTGGAGGAGGACACCGAGGAGGCCGGGCGGCTCACTGTGGACGTGGCGGCCCGGCGCATCCCCGCGAAGTTCGGTCTCGATCCGCGCCGTGACGTGCAGGTCCTCGCCCCCATGCACCGGGGCCCGGCCGGCGCGGGCACGCTCAACGGACTGCTGCAGCAGGCCGTCACCCCCGCCCGCCCCGACCTGCCCGAGAAGCGGTTCGGCGGCCGGGTGTTCCGCGTCGGCGACAAGGTCACCCAGATCCGCAACAACTACGAGAAGGGCGCCAACGGCGTCTTCAACGGCACCGTCGGCGTGGTCACCGCGCTGGACCCGGTCGACCAGCGCCTGACCGTGCTGACCGACGAGGACGAGGAGGTGGGGTACGACTTCGACGAGCTGGACGAACTGGCCCACGCCTATGCCGTGACCATCCACCGCTCCCAGGGCAGCGAGTACCCGGCGGTGGTCATCCCCGTCACCACGGGCGCGTGGATGATGCTCCAGCGCAACCTGCTCTACACGGCGGTGACCCGGGCCCGGAAACTGGTCGTCCTGGTCGGCTCCCGCAAGGCCGTCGGACAGGCGGTGCGCACGCTGTCGGCCGGCCGCCGGTGCACGGCGCTCGACATGCGGCTCGCGGGCGCGGGTCCGGCCGGGACGGGACCGCGGTCCGCCGGTTCCGGTCCGTCAGGCGGGTCCTGACCTCGCTCCGCCGGTTCCGGAACGCCGGGCGGGGGGACCCGGAGGGGGCCGCCTCCCGGCGGGGGCGGGGGCCGCGGTGAGGATCCCGTCACCGAAAAATGATCGATCAAATGAGTCGTGAAGGTCACACAGGGGTTCCGGATGGGGAACACAGGGGGCAGGATGGGCAAGTTGGCGGCACTCAGTGCCGTCAATAGGCCCGATGGTCGACCCCGAGTGCACTCTCCTGAGCCGAGTGGGGGATGGTAGAGACAGTCAGGGCACCTCGAAGATGAGGCACAACGTCGGTGAGGGAAGACGTGAGCGACAACTCTGTAGTACTGCGGTACGACGGCAGCGAGTACACCTACCCGGTGATCGACAGCACCGTCGGTGACAAGGGCTTCGACATCGGGAAGCTCCGCGCCCAGTCCGGTCTGGTGACGCTGGACAGCGGCTACGGCAACACCGCCGCCTACAAATCCGCGATCACCTATCTCGACGGCGAGGCCGGCATCCTCCGGTACCGCGGCTACCCGATCGAGCAGCTGGCCGAGCGCTCCACCTTCCTGGAGGTCGCCTACCTGCTGATCAACGGCGAGCTGCCCACCGTCGACCAGCTGGCCGGGTTCAAGGGCGACATCACGCAGCACACCCTGCTGCACGAGGACGTCAAGAACTTCTACAAGGGCTTCCCGCGCGACGCCCACCCGATGGCCATGCTGTCCTCGGTGGTCTCCGCGCTGTCCACGTTCTACCAGGACAGCCACAACCCGTTCGACGAGCAGCAGCGCAACCTCTCCACCATCCGCCTGCTCGCCAAGCTCCCGACGATCGCGGCCTACGCCTACAAGAAGTCGGTCGGCCACCCGTTCGTCTACCCGCGCAACGACCTCGGCTACGTCGAGAACTTCCTGCGCATGACCTTCTCCGTGCCGGCGCAGGAGTACGAGCTCGACCCGGTCGTCGTCTCCGCCCTGGACAAGCTGCTGATCCTGCACGCGGACCACGAGCAGAACTGCTCCACCTCCACGGTCCGCCTGGTCGGCTCCTCGCAGGCGAACATGTTCGCCTCGATCTCCGCCGGCATCAACGCCCTGTGGGGCCCGCTGCACGGCGGCGCCAACCAGTCGGTGCTGGAGATGCTGGAAGGCATCCGCGACTCCGGCGGCGACGTCGACTCCTTCATCCGCAAGGTGAAGAACAAGGAGGACGGCGTCCGCCTGATGGGCTTCGGCCACCGGGTCTACAAGAACTTCGACCCGCGCGCCAAGATCATCAAGGCCGCCGCGCACGACGTGCTGTCCGCCCTCGGCAAGTCCGACGAGCTGCTGGACATCGCGCTCAAGCTGGAGGAGCACGCGCTCTCCGACGACTACTTCGTCTCGCGCAGCCTCTACCCGAACGTGGACTTCTACACCGGCCTGATCTACCGGGCCATGGGCTTCCCGACCGAGATGTTCACGGTGCTGTTCGCCCTCGGCCGCCTGCCGGGCTGGATCGCCCAGTGGCACGAGATGATCAAGGAGCCGGGTTCCCGCATCGGCCGCCCGCGCCAGATCTACACGGGCGTCGTCGAGCGCGACTTCGTCCCCGTCGAGAAGCGCTGACACCTGCCGGTGCGGGTGTCGTACGCCTGAGAGTGCGTCGCTGAAGGGGCGCGGGCGGCTGCGGGCCGTCTTGTGGCCGGCCGCGCCCGCGCGGCGGAGCCGCATGCCGGCGCGGCCCCCGCGCCCCTTCGGGCACGTCGCACCACCGCGAGGAAGAACGCGAAGAAGCACGCAAAGAAGAAGGCGCCCCGGCCGCCGGTCCCCCCACGGGCCGACGAACCAGGGCGCCTTCCCATGTCCCGGTGCGGATTCCCCCCACGGGATCCGGCCGGGCGCTTGTGAGGACAGCGCCTGAATCGCTGTGTGAGCACGACGGACCTGAACCCGTCGCACTCGTCGGTGTGCGGTCTGCCGGGACATCGCACGTCGGGAGGGCCGCTCAAAGCTTCCCTGGGCACGTGCCCCGGCAACGCAATCTCTGGAGAAGTCCCCCAAGACATCTCCAGATGCCAGGAAGCGCCCCCCAAGACGCTGCCCGACATCGCCAACTTAGACCTTCGAACCCCTTCGATGGTTACGTTCAGATCACTGTGATCTGCGTCTCTTGCCTATCTCCCCACAGTGCGCAGGAGCCCGCAGATCTCTCACGAGGCCCAAGCGTAAGGAGGATGCGCGAGGCTTGTGAAGAGCTTATGTGAGGGTCTTACCGGACTCCAGGGGGCCCGCCCAACTCGAGACCTCAATGAAACGACCGCAGCCGCAGACTGTTGGTCACCACGAACACCGACGAGAACGCCATCGCGGCCCCGGCGATCATCGGGTTCAGCAGTCCCGCCGCGGCCAGCGGCAGCGCGGCCACGTTGTAGCCGAACGCCCACACGAGGTTGCCCTTGATCGTGGAGAGGGTGCGCCGGGACAGCCGTATCGCGTCCGCCGCCACTCTCAGGTCGCCGCGGACCAGGGTCAGGTCGCCCGCCTCGATCGCCGCGTCCGTGCCGGTGCCCAGGGCGAGCCCCAGGTCGGCGACGGCCAGCGCGGCCGCGTCGTTGACGCCGTCACCGACCATGGCGACGCTGTGCCCCTCCTCCTGGAGCCGCCGCACCACGTCGGCCTTGTCCTCGGGCAGCACCTCGGCGATCACCCGGTCCTCGTCGATGCCGACGGTGCGCGCCACCGCCCCGGCCACCGCCCGGTTGTCGCCCGTGAGCAGCACCGGCGTGAGCCCCAGCGCCCGCAGTGCGCGGACCGCTTCGGCGCTGGTCTCCTTCACCGTGTCGGCGACGGCGAGAACACCGCGTGCCGCCCCGTCCCAGCCGGCCACCACCGCCGTGTGCCCGGCCCGCTCGGCCTCCTCCTTGGCCCGCGCCAGCTCCGGCGGCAGCTCCCCGAACACCTCGGACAGCCGCCCCACGGCCACCTCGCGGCCCTCCACCCGCCCGCGCACCCCCCGGCCCGGCACGTTCTCGAACCGCTCGGCCCGGGGCAGCGCGCCGACCCGCTCCTGCGCGCCGGCGGCGACCGCGCGGGCCACCGGGTGCTCGGAGGCGTGCTCCAGGGCGCCCGCGAGCCGCAGCAGCTCCCGTTCGTCGGTGCCCTCGGCGGCGTGCGCCGCGCGCAGGGACATCCGGCCGGTGGTGACGGTCCCGGTCTTGTCCAGGACGACGGTGTCCACGCGCCGGGTGGACTCCAGCACCTCGGGGCCCTTGATGAGGATGCCGAGCTGGGCGCCCCGCCCGGTGCCGGCCATCAGCGCGGTCGGCGTGGCCAGCCCGAGGGCGCACGGACAGGCGATGATCAGCACGGCGACGGCCGCGGTGAACGCGGCGACGGTGTCGCCGGTGTTGCCCAGCCACAGTCCGAAGGTGGCGGCCGCGATGAGCAGCACCACGGGCACGAACACCCCGGCGATCCGGTCGGCGAGGCGCTGCACCTGTGCCTTGCCGGTCTGCGCGTCCTCCACCAGCTTCGCCATCCGCGCGAGCTGCGTGTCCGAGCCGATCCGGGTGGCCTCGACGACGAGCCGGCCGGCCGCGTTGACGGTGGCGCCGGTGACGGTGTCGCCGACGGTCACGTCCACCGGCACGGACTCGCCGGTCAGCATGGACGCGTCCACGGTGGAGGAGCCCTCGACGACCGTGCCGTCCGTGGCGATCTTCTCGCCGGGGCGGACCACGAACCGGTCGCCCACAACCAGCCGCTCGGCCGGGACCCGCACCTCCCGGCCGTCCCGCAGCACGGTCACGTCCTTGGCGCCCAGCTCCATCAGCGCCCGCAGCGCGGCGCCCGCACGGCGCTTGGAGCGGGCCTCCAGATAGCGGCCGAGCAGGAGGAACGCGGTGACGCCGGCGGCGACCTCCAGATAGATGGCGGAGGCCCCGTCGGTGCGGGACACGGTGAGTTCGAAGGGGTGCCGCATGCCCGGCGCGCCCGCGTCACCGAGGAACAGCGCCCACAGCGACCAGCCGAACGCGGCCAGCGTGCCCACCGACACCAGGGTGTCCATGGTGGCCGCGCCGTGCCGCAGGTTGGTCCAGGCGGCCCGGTGGAACGGCGCCGCGCCCCACACCACGACCGGCGCGGCGAGGGTCAGGGAGAGCCACTGCCAGTGGTCGAACTGCAGGGGCGGAACCATCGCCAGCAGCACCACCGGCAGGGAGAGCAGCGCGGAAACGATCAGCCGGGTGCGCAGGGCGGCCGTCCCGGGGTCGGCCTCGGAGGCCGTCTCCTGCTCGTCCTGCCGCTCGGGCGCCGGTTCCTCGGCGGTGTACCCGGTCTTCACCACCGTGGTGATCAGGTCGGCGACCCCGACGCCCGGCGGATACGTGATCCGGGCCTTCTCGGTCGCGTAGTTCACCGTGGCGGTGACGCCCTCCATGCGGTTGAGCTTCTTCTCGACGCGGGCCGCGCAGGAGGCGCAGGTCATTCCGCCGATGAGCAGTTCGACCTGGGAGAGGGCCGGCTGCCCGGCGGTGGTCGGCGCCTCGGGGGCGGTGGTGCTGGTCATGTCCGTGCTCCAGGGACGTCCGGGATGCGGGGCGGCGGCGGGCCGGGCCGGAGGGACCGGTCCTCCGGGTGGCCGGCACGGCCCGGTTCACGCCGCGTGGGGTGCCTCGGGGGGACGGCCCCGGGTCAGACCGTGCCGGCCAGCTCGAAGCCGGCCTCGTCGACGGCGGCGCGCACGGCGGCCTCGTCGAGCGGGGCCGCGGAGACCACGGTCACCTCGCCGGAGGAGGCGACGGCCGTCACCGAGCTGACGCCGGGGAGCTGCGAGATCTCGCCGGAGACGGCGCCCTCGCAGTGCCCGCAGCTCATCCCGGTCACCTTGTAGACGGTGGTGACGGAACCCTGGGTGTCGGTCTGGGACGTCATGTCGTTCTCCTCGTCGGGACGTGGGGGTGTGCAGGGGGGTCGCCGGGGTCCCTGGGGACCCCGCCTCCCTCACATTATACCCCTAGGGGGTATCAATCCAGGGCGGGGCGCACGGGAGCGGAGCGGCCCGCGCGCCGGGGTGCGACGGCCCGGGGATAGCGTTCCGGCGACAGCGGCGATCACCGGAAGGCGGGACCTGGCATGCGAGCGGTGGTGTTCGAGCGGTACGGGGAACCGGCCGAGGTGCGCGAGGTCGCGGACCCCGAGCCGGCGGAGCACGGGGTGGTGGTCCGCGTGGAGGCCACCGGCCTGTGCCGCAGCGACTGGCACGCCTGGCGGGGCCACGACCCGGACATCACCCTCCCGCACGTCCCCGGGCACGAACTCGCCGGAGTCGTCGAGGCGGCCGGCGCCCGGGTCACCCGCTGGCGCGCGGGGGACCGGGTCACCGTGCCGTTCGTCTGCGCCTGCGGCTCCTGTCCCGCCTGCGCGGCCGGCGACCAGCAGGTGTGCGAGCGCCAGACCCAGCCCGGCTTCACCCACTGGGGCTCCTTCGCCCAGTACGTGGCCCTCGACCACGCCGACGTGAACCTGGTCGCCGTGCCCGACGGCATGGCGTACGCCACGGCCGCCTCCCTCGGCTGCCGGTTCGCCACCGCCTACCGGGCCGTGGTGCAGCGGGGCCGGGCCGCGGCGGGGGAGTGGGTGGCGGTGCACGGCTGCGGGGGCGTCGGCCTGTCCGCGGTGATGATCGCGGCGGCGGCCGGCGCGCGGGTCGTCGCGGTCGACGTGTCACCGGGCGCCCTCGCTCTGGCCCGGCGGTTCGGCGCGGCGGAGTGCGTGGACGCCTCGGCGGTGACCGACACGGCCGGCGCGGTCCGCGAGCTGACCGGTGGCGGCGCCCACCTCTCCCTGGACGCCCTGGGCGCGCCCGCCACCTGCGCCGCCTCGGTGAACGGCCTCCGCAGGCGGGGCCGGCACGTGCAGGTGGGCCTGCTCCCCTCCGAGACGGGCACGACCCCCGTGCCCATGGCCCGCGCCGTCGCGCTGGAGCTGGAGATCCACGGCAGCCACGGCATGGCCGCCCACGCCTACCCGCCGATGCTCGATCTGGTGCGCGCCGGGGTGCTCCGCCCCGACCTGCTGGTCACCTCCGTGATCGGCCTGGACGCGGTCCCCGCGGCGCTCGCCGCGATGGACGACGCCCCGGGGGCCGGGGTCACCGTGATCGAACCCTGGGGCTGAGCACGCGCACGGACGCCGTGCCCCCGCACGGTCGATGCGAGGGCACGGCGTCGTGCGTGCGCGTGCTCAGCCCCGGCGGTTCCGGTTGCCGGGGCGCGCGGCGGCCCAGCGGCGGACCGTGTCGGGGAGCCAGTAGGGCTTCCCGCTCTCCACCCGGTCCGGCGGCGGCAGCAGGCCGTGCTTGCGGTAGGAACGCACGGTGTCCGGTTGCACCTTGATGTGGGCCGCGATGTCCTTGTACGACCACAGCTCGGTCATGCGTGCACCTCCCCGCGCGTGCCACGGCGGCGGCCGGGGCGGCCGTCAGGGGGAGCCGGGCGTGCGCTGGCGATCGACAAGCGTGGTGCGGGAGGACGAGCCGGTCCGCTCACCGGGAGGGCTCGTGCGCGGGTGTGACGGAAGGACCGCCCGCGTGTGACATCCGTGACGCGACCGGTGCATTTGTGACAGGAGTGACGCACAGGCGCACTCCGGCACACCGGCGGGGCGCATTGACGCCCACGGCGTCCTTCCCCACCGGCCCGGCCGCTTTTCCGGTGGTGGCGGTGACATTCTCGTCCGAATGTCCGGACAAAACATTGACAGGGCATCGCGCGCGGGGCTAGAACTCGGGAGAGCCCTCGGACCCCGCAGGGCGGACGAGACGTGCGAAGGGAGCGTCATGGCGAGCCTCCACCGCCGCCGGGCGCTTTCCGGCCGTCGGGGCGCCCCTGGCGTCGCCCCGTCACAGATCGCCTCCGGCGCGGGAGGCCGCCTCGCTTTGGCAGGAGCGAGGTGCGAGCGACGACTCCCCGCCCGCCGCGGCCCCGCGCCGGAGGTTCCGTCCCGGACGCCCGCCCCCAGGACCCATGTGTCTACGCGGGGACCCGAACGGCCGACACAGTGTCGGGCCCGCCCGGCGCCCCGTCACTGGTGGGATGGGCCCGCGGCCGTCGCCGCGGCGCGCCCGTCCGCGGCACCGCCCCATGAGCTGTACGAACGGCACGTCTCCACCCGACGCCGCCCTCTGCGAAGGAGTTCTCGGTCATGACGAAGATCGTCAACCACTGGATCGGCGGCAAGACCGCCGAAGGCGCCTCGGGAACCTACGGCCCGGTGACGAACCCGGCGACCGGCGAGGTCACCACCAAGGTCGCCTTCGCCTCCGTCGAGGAGGTCGACGCCGCGGTCGCCGCCGCCAAGGAGGCGTTCCGGACCTGGGGGCAGTCCTCCCTCGCCCAGCGCACCTCGATCCTGTTCAGGTTCCGCGCGCTGCTCGACGCCCACCGCGACGAGATCGCCGGGCTGATCACCGCCGAGCACGGCAAGGTGCACTCCGACGCCCTCGGCGAGGTCGCGCGCGGCCTGGAGATCGTCGACCTGGCCTGCGGCATCAACGTCCAGCTCAAGGGCGAGCTGTCCACCCAGGTGGCCAGCCGCGTGGACGTGGCGTCCATCCGTCAGCCGCTCGGCGTGGTCGCCGGCATCACCCCGTTCAACTTCCCGGCGATGGTGCCGATGTGGATGTTCCCCCTCGCCATCGCCTGCGGCAACACCTTCGTGCTCAAGCCCAGCGAGAAGGACCCGTCCGCCTCCGTCCGCCTCGCCGAGCTGCTCGCCGAGGCCGGACTGCCCGAGGGCGTGTTCAACGTGGTGCACGGCGACAAGGCGGCCGTCGACCGCCTGCTCGAGCACCCGGACGTCAAGGCCGTGTCCTTCGTCGGCTCCACGCCCATCGCCCGTCACATCCACACCACCGCCTCCGCCAACGGCAAGCGCGTCCAGGCCCTCGGCGGCGCCAAGAACCACATGCTGGTGCTGCCCGACGCCGACCTCGACGCCGCCGCCGACGCGGCCGTGTCCGCCGCCTACGGCTCGGCGGGCGAGCGCTGCATGGCGATCTCCGCGGTCGTCGCCGTCGGCGCGATCGGCGACGAGCTGGTGGAGAAGATCCGCGAGCGCGCCGAGAAGATCAAGATCGGCCCGGGCGACGACCCGGCCTCCGAGATGGGCCCGCTGATCACCGCCGCCCACCGCGACAAGGTCGCCTCCTACGTCGCCGGCGCGGCGGACGAGGGCGCCGATGTGGTCCTGGACGGTACCGGCCACACGGTCGACGGCTACGAGAACGGCCACTGGATCGGCATTTCCCTGCTCGACAAGGTGCCGACGACCGCCAAGGCCTACCAGGACGAGATCTTCGGCCCCGTCCTGTGCGTGCTGCGCGCCGGCACGTACGAGGAGGCCCTGGACCTCATCAACGCCTCGCCGTTCGGCAACGGCGCCGCCGTCTTCACCCGGGACGGCGGCGCCGCCCGCCGCTTCCAGCTCGAGGTCGAGGCCGGCATGGTCGGCGTCAACGTCCCGATCCCGGTCCCCGTGGGCTACCACTCCTTCGGCGGCTGGAAGGACTCCCTCTTCGGCGACCACCACATCTACGGCAACGACGGCACGCACTTCTACACCCGCGGCAAGGTCGTCACCACCCGCTGGCCCGACCCGGCGGACGCCCCGGCCGGCGTCGACCTGGGCTTCCCCCGCAACCACTGAGCCCGCTCAGGGGGCGTGTGGCCGTGTACCGCGGACGCGGTACACGGCCACACCCGCGTACACCCCCGGGAGGTCACACGGGTCGGTCCGCGGCCGACACCGGACCGACAGGCGGACCCCGTACGGTTGACGCATGGATCTTCGACTGCCCGGCCTCGGGCGGCCGCGGCCCCGGCGTGCCCTCGCCGCCGCGGCCGCCGTCGTCGTGCTCGCGGGGGCCGGCACCTGGACCGCCGTCGCCTCCGACGCCGAGCCCTCCGTGCGCCGCGCCGACCGCGTCATGACCACGGACGAGGGGGTGCGCATCGACACCTCCTACTTCACCGCCGGACCCGACGGGCGGCGTCCCGCCGTGCTGCTCGGCCACGGCTTCGGCGGCAGCAAGGAGGACGTCCGGGAACAGGCCGAGGACCTCGCCCGCGACGGGTACGCCGTCCTCACCTGGTCCGCGCGCGGCTTCGGCGGGTCCACCGGGAAGATCGGGCTGAACGACCCCGAGGGCGAGGTCGCCGACGTCTCCCGGCTCGTCGACTGGCTGGCCACGCGGCCCGAGGTCCGCCTCGACCAGGACGGCGACCCCCGTGTGGGCATGGCCGGCAACTCCTACGGCGGGGCCGTCGCCCTGCTCGGCGCGGGACACGACGACCGGATCGACGCCATCGCCCCGGCCATCACCTACTTCGACCTCGCCGAGGCCCTGTTCCCGGGCGGCGTGTTCAAGAAGCTGTGGGCGGGCGCCTTCGTCACCTCCGGCGGCGGCTGCGCCCGCTTCGAGCCCGAGCTGTGCGCCATGTACGAGCGGGTCGCCGAGTCCGGCGTGCCCGACGAGCGGGCGCGGGCCCTTCTCGAAGCACGCTCGCCGGCCGCCGTCGCGGACCGCATCGACGTGCCCACCCTGCTGATGCAGGGGCAGACCGACTCGCTGTTCCCGCTCGGCCAGGCCGACGCCGCCGCACGCGCGATCCGCGCCAACGGCGCCCCCGTCGGCGTCGACTGGCTCGCCGGAGGGCACGACGGCGGCGACCCCGAGACCGACCGCCTGCACGGGCGCGTCCGCGCCTGGTTCGACCGGTACCTCAAGGGCGACGAGAACGCCGACACCGGCCCCGCCTTCCGCGTCACCCGCACCGGGGGCGTCGACTCCACCGACGGCCGGGCCCAGCTGCGCGGCGCGAGCGGCGACGCCTACCCGGGCCTGCGCGGCGACGGCCGCTCCGTGAAGCTCACCGGCCGCGAGCAGAGCTTCGCCAATCCGGCCGGCGCCAGCCCGCCCGCCGTGTCCGCGCTGCCCGGCATCGGCGGCGCCGGCGGCCTCTCCCAGCTCTCCTCCCTCGGCGTCGGCGTCTCCCTGGACTTCCCGGGCCAGCACGCCCGCTTCGAGTCCGCCCCCGTCGCCCGCGACCTGCGCATCACCGGCTCCCCGGCCGTCACCGTGCGGGTCAGGTCCACCAGCGACGACGCCGTCCTCTTCGCCAAGGTCTACGACGTCGGCCCGGACGGCCGGCAGCAGGTGCTGCCCTCCCAGCTCGTCACCCCGGTCCGCGTCGAGGGCGCCCGCGCCGGGAAGGACGTGCGGCTCACCCTCCCGGCCGTCGACCACGAGGTCCGCGAGGGCCACCGGCTGCGCCTGGTCCTCGCCTCCACCGACCTCGCCCACGCCTCCCCGGCCGCCCCGGCGACGTACACCGTGTCCCTGAGGAGCGACCTCACGGTGCCCACCGCCCCCGGCGTGACCACCGCCGCGGCCCCGCTGCCCGCGTGGGTGGTGTGGCTGCCGGTCGCCGGCGCGGCCGTCGCGCTCGCGCTGCTGCTCACCGGCCGCCGCCGCACCGCCGCCCCGGCCCCCGACCCGGACCTGGCCGACGTACCGCTCCAGATCACCGGCCTGAGCAAGCGGTACGCCCGCTCCGCCGACCGGTACGCCGTGCGGGACCTGTCGTTCCGGGTGGAGAAGGGTCAGGTGCTCGGCCTGCTCGGGCCCAACGGCGCCGGCAAGACCACCACCCTGCGCATGCTGATGGGCCTCATCAAGCCCGACGACGGCGAGATCCGGGTGTTCGGCCACGCCGTCCGCCCCGGCGCCCCCGTGCTCTCCCGGGTCGGCGCCTTCGTCGAGGGCGCGGGCTTCCTGCCGCACCTGTCCGGCCGGGAGAACCTGGAGCTGTACTGGGCCGCCACCGGACGCCCGCCCGAGGACGCCCACCTCGACGAGGCCCTGGAGATCGCCGGCCTCGGCGACGCCCTCGCCCGCGCGGTGCGCACCTACTCGCAGGGCATGCGCCAGCGGCTCGCCATCGCCCAGGCCATGCTCGGCCTGCCGGACCTGCTGATCCTCGACGAACCGACCAACGGCCTCGACCCGCCGCAGATCCGCGAGATGCGCGAGGTGATGATCCGGTACGCGGCCGCCGGACGCACGGTGATCGTCTCCAGCCACCTGCTGGCGGAGGTCGAGCAGTCCTGCACCCACCTCGTCGTCATGGACCGCGGCCGGCTGGTGCAGGCCGGACCGGTGCACGACATCACCGGCTCCGGGGACACCCTCCTCGTCGGCACCGTCACGCCCGTCGAGGAGCCGCTCGCCGAGAAGGTCGCCGCGCTGCCCGGCGTCGCCTCCGCCGTCCGCACCGACGAGGGACTGCTGGTCCGGCTCGGCGCCGACGGCACCGCCCCCCGGCTGATCGCGGAACTCGTCCGGCTGGAGGTGCCCGTGACGTCGGTGGGCCCCCACCGCCGCCTCGAGGACGCCTTCCTCACCCTGATCGGAGGTTCCGCATGAGCGCGCTCACCGAGCGGGCCGAGCAGTCCGGGACCTCCGGGCCGTCCGCACCCGCCGAGACCGCCGACGGCTACCGCGCCGGCCGCACCCTGCCGCTGCGGGTCGAGCTGGTCCGCCAGCTCAAGCGGCGGCGCACCCTCGTCATGGGCGCGGTCCTCGCCGTGCTGCCGTTCGTACTGGTGATCGCCTTCGCGATCGGCGGGGAGCCGGACCGCCCCGGCGGCCGGGTGAACCTGATGGACACGGCCACCGCGTCCGGGGCCAACTTCGCCGCCGTCAACCTCTTCGTGTCGGCGGGCTTCCTGCTGGTCATCCCGGTCGCCCTGTTCTGCGGGGACACCGTCGCCTCGGAGGCCGGCTGGTCCTCCCTGCGCTACCTGCTCGCGGCGCCCGTGCCCCGGATGCGGCTGCTGTGGTCCAAGCTGATCGTCGGACTGGGGCTCAGTCTCGCCGCGATGGTGCTGCTGCCGGTGGTGGCGCTCGCCGTCGGCGCCGTCGCCTACGGCTGGGGCCCGCTGCACATCCCGACCGGCGGCACGCTCGACCCCGCCACCGCCGCCGGGCGGCTCGCGGTGGTCGTCGCGTACCTCTTCGTGTCGCAGCTGGTCACCGCCGGACTGGCGTTCTGGCTGTCCACCCGCACCGACGCCCCGCTGGGGGCGGTCGGCGGCGCCGTCGGCCTGACCATCGTCGGCAACGTCCTGGACGCCGTGACCGCCCTCGGCGACTGGCGGCACTTCCTGCCGGCCCACTGGCAGTTCGCCTGGGCGGACGCCGTCCAGCCCACCCCGGAGTGGTCCGGCATGATCCAGGGCGCGTCGGTGTCCGTGACGTACGCGCTCGTGCTGTTCGCACTGGCGTTCCGGGGGTTCGCGCGCAAGGACGTGGTGTCCTGACCTGCTCCCGCGTGACCGTCACGCGGGCCAACCGGGTGAACCTGCGCAACCGATTCCCCGCAGCAGGGTTGGAGAGGGAGACAGGCCACAGGGCAGCCGGGACCGTGACGCGCGGCCTCGGCCGCCTCTCTCATGCCGGGGCCGGCCTCCCATCTTCAAGCAGGAAGACAACCACATTGCGACAGACCCTGAGCAGGGGAGTGTTCACGGCGGCCGCTGCCGCCACGGGCATTCTGTCCCTGTACGGAACCCCCGCCCTCGCCGACTCGTTCGCGGGGGGCGGTGCCGAGGATTCTCCCGGTGTGCTGTCCGGGAACAATGTGCAGGCGCCCGTCCACGCCCCCGTGAACGCCTGCGGCAACACCGTCACCGCCGTGGGGGCTCTCAACAGCGCGTCCGGCAACACGTGCGTCAACGAGTCCGGCGGCCACGGCGAGTCGGCCGGCGGGGCCCACGCGGCCGGCGGCGCCGAGGGCTCGCCCGGTGTGCTGTCCGGGAACAATGTGCAGGCGCCCGTCCACGCCCCCGTGAACGCCTGCGGCAACAACGTCACCGTCGTCGGCGGGCTCAACAGCGCCTCCGACAACACCTGCGCCAACGTCTCGGAGGGCTCGCACGGCGGCAAGTCCTCGGACCGCTCGGCGCACTCCCGCCACGAGGCCGCCTCGGGCGTCTCGCACGCCGAGAGCGGCGGGGCCCACGCGGTCGGCGCCGCCAAGGGATCGCCCGGCGTGCTCTCCGGCAACGTCATCCAGGCGCCCGTCGACCTGTCGCTGAACGCGTGCGGCAACAGCGTCAACCTCGTCGGCCTGTTCAACGACGCGTCCGGCAACACCTGCGTCAACGAGTCCGGCCACGAGGAGAAGGAGCCGGAGAAGACGCCGGAGAAGGACAAGCCCGAGCCGCCCGCCAAGGTCGTGACGCCGCCGAGGCACGTCGAGCCGCCGGCCGTCGACACGCCGGACAGCCCGCCGCACCTCGCGGAGACCGGCACCGACGGCCTGGTGGCCGCCTCCGCCGCCGGTGCCGCGCTGCTCACCGGAGGGGCCGTGCTGTACCGCCGCGGCCGCGTCGGCGCCCGCCGCTGACAGCTCCGCGGATGCCGGACCCACCCCACCCGGCATCCACGCCCCCACGAAGCGTCCCCCGGACCTCCTGGTCCGGGGGACGCTTCGTGACACCGGCCGTCAGCCGCGCACCGGGACCGGCGCGCCACCGCGGCCGGTGCCCGCGGGCACCGGCACGGTCCCGCGCGCCGGGGCCGCCCGCAGCCGCCTGCGCACCCCCTGCACCAGCGTCGACGCCGTGAACGTCGCCCCGTGCACGAACCGCATCGCCGGACCGAACCCGGGCGCCGTCACCAGACCCGCAAGGAACAGGCCGGGGTAGGACGACTCGAAGCCCCGGTCGACCACCGGGGACCCGTCGGGCAGCGCCGTCATCGCGCCGCGCAGCTCCGCCGACAGCAGCCCCAGCCGGTCACGGTGCGCCTTGAAGCCGGTGGCGGCGATGACGTGCTCGGTCTCCAGGGTGCGCCGCGCGCCCGTCCGGTCGGCCAGCTCCAGCCGCAGCCCGCCCGGCACCGCGGCCGCCGCGGTCACCTCATGGCCCGGCAGCAGGTCCACCGCGCGCTCCACCCGCTCCCGCACCCACCAGGCGCCCGCCGGACCCAGCGCCGTCGCCGCGATCCGGGTCCGGGTCGCCTCCGGCAGCCGCCGGAACAGCCCCGGCCGCTCCGAGTAGAACCAGTTCCGCCAGCCCGGCCCCAGACCGCTGTGCGGGGAGCGCAGCGACTGCCACCACGGGCGCTCCCACGGCGGCGGCACGTCGTTCCAGCGCAGCCGCTCCGCCCGCGCCAGCACCCGCACCCGCGTGCCCTGCTCCGCCAGCAGCGCCGCCGTCTCCAGCGCCGCCTGCCCGCCGCCGATCACCGTGACGTCCTTGCCCTGGAAGGGACCCAGGTCGCTGTGGTGGCTGCTGTGCGTCACCAGCGTCGGGTGCAGCCCGCGCAGCGCCGCCGGCACCTCGATGAACGGCATCACGCCCACCGCCAGCGCCACCGTCCGCGCGTGCAGCACCTCCCCGTCCTCGGCGACCGCGCTGAAGCCCTCCGGGCCCGACGACACCCGCGCGATCAGCCGCTCGTCCACCTCCGGCACGGCGTTGCGCGCGAACCACAGCCCGTACGAGGCGAAGTCCGCCACCGGGATCGGCTGCGCGTGACGGGCGGTCAGGCCCCGCTCGGCGCAGTACGCGTCCAGCCGCCAGCGTCCGGCCGGGTCGGACAGGTTGGACGCCCACGGCTCCGACTTCAGGAACATCCCGGCCGGCATGTGGTCCCGCCAGGACGCCATGGGCCGGCCGAGGACACGCAGGTTCAGTCCGGCGGCCGCCGCGTGCGACGCGATCGACAGACCGTACGGACCCGCGCCCACCACCAGGAGGTCGTACATCATCAGCTGCTCGCTTTCTCGTTGTCGGTCGTCAGGGAGGGCGTGTCCGCGCGGCGCGCCGGGCGCTGCGCCGGCACCTCGGCCGCGGCGCCCAGGCGCCGGCGCAGCCGGCCGGACACATGACGGACCCACAGGGCCCACATCGCCCAGCCCGGGGCGCGGTCGTCGCCCGCGTACCAGGCCAGTTCGCGCCCGCCGGGCGCGGGACGCAGCGCGGCGAGGGGCGCGTAGTTCTCCACCACGAACGCCCTGCCGGCCACCGGATCGCCGCCGGACAGCGGACGCCCCGTCAGGTCCGCGTGCAGCGCCCGTACGACGTCCAGGCCCGCGCTGTCGGCGAACAGCCGGAACTGGGCGCCGGGGCGCGGGTTGAAGTCGAGGAGGTGGTAGCGGCCGGTGGTGCCGCAGCGGCGGAAGTCCAGGTCGAAGACGCCCCGGTAGCCCAGCTCGCCGGTGAGCCGTTCGGCGAGCGCGCACACCTCCGAGTTGGGCGTCCAGCGGCCCACCGCGGTCAGTCCCGCCCCGCGCGGCCAGGACAGGTGCTTGCGGCCCGGCCCGCCAGCCCGCACCGTCCCGGTGCGGTCGGCGTAGCCGTGGAAGAACCAGTCCCGGTCCGTGCCGGGTGGCAGGTACGCCTGGAGCAGCAGCGGGCTGCCCGCCTCCGCGGTGCGCGCGTGCAGTTCCCGCGCCTCGCGGGCCGTGCGCAGCACCTGTGTGCTGCGCAGCCCGGAGCCCGCCGGGAGCAGCCAGGGCCGGCTCCACTTGGCGACCACGGGCAGCCCGAGCCGCAGCGCGTCCTCGGCGGCCCGCGCCGGGGTGTCCGGGACCAGCGTGCGCGGGTGCGGCACGCCCACGGAGGCGCACACACCGGCCAGTCCGGCCTTGTCCGCGACGCGTTCGGCCAGCGCCGGCGGCATCACCGGCAGCAGGTAGGAGGGGGCCAGCTCCTCGCGCAGCCGGGCCGCGGCGATCGCGGTGGCGTCGTCCATCGGCACCAGCACCGCCGGGCGTCCCACCTGCCCGGCCACGCGGCGCAGCACGGCGAGGATCTCCTCCGCGGACGCGTCCGGGGGCGGCGGGGTGTGCAGCCGGCGCACGAACCGCGACCGGGCCACGGGACTTTTCGTGCAGTCGGCGACGACATGCACGTCCACCCCCGCCCGGCCGAGCGACCGGACGGCGCCCAGTGTTCCGTGGTGAAAGGGATTCCGGTCGATCCGCAGCACAACCGCGGGAACCCGGGTGTCAAGCAAGGACACGCATTCTCACTTTCTTCTGGCGCCGTCTCACCCACACGGGGGAGAACGGCACTCGAAAGCCGCAGCGACAGTGGCACTGTCGTATGTCGTATGGCTGACTTCATATGACTGTCCGTCAACAGCGAGGCATTGAGCAGCAGACGGACGCGAGCGAGAAGAGGAGCAGCCAATGGCCCCACAGCACAGGCGGGTCCGGGCCCGCGCCCTGGCCGTGGGCGCGGCGGCGGTCGTGGTGACGGCCGCCCTGGCGGCGGGTCCCGCGGCCGGGGCGGCGCCCACGGACGACACCGGGGCCGCGTCGCCGGGCCCCACCGGGCGTCCCGCACCGGCCGCCGGACCCGCCGCGTCGGCCTTCCCCACGCCCGACGTCGGTGTCCCCGCCGTGTCCGTGCCCTACCTCCCCGCACCCGCCGTCCCCGCCGTCCCGGAGGTGCGGCCGCCGGCGGTCGCCCCGCCGTCCACGCCCGCTCCCGCGGAGGGCGTGCCGCCGTTCGGCGCGTTCCTCGCCTCCGACGAGCGCGGTGTGGAGCGGATGGAGCAGCTCAGCCACTGGCTCGGCGGCGCGGAACTGCGCGTGGGCCACACCTACCTGCCCGGCAACCACTGGAAGGACATCGAGGGCGACGTCGGCTTCCTCGAGGCGTGGGCGCGGTGGCGCAACGCCGACGACACACGCATGCTCGTCCTCAACGTCCCGCTCCAGGAGCGCAACGAGGCGGGCGTGCCCGACGGGGAGGTCCGCGAGCTGCTGCGGCGCGGCGCGGCCGGCGAGTTCGACCACCACTTCCGCGCCCTCGCCGAACGGCTCGTCGCGCTGAGGATCCCGGACACCGTGCTGGTGCTCGGCTGGGAGATGAACGGCGTCACCTACACCCACCGCTGCGGCCCCGACCCGGAGAACTGGAAGAAGTACTGGAACCGCATCGTCACCACGATGCGTTCCGTTCCCGGCCAGGAATTCCGGTTCGAGTTCACGCCCAACCGGGGCCGCGACGCCGTGCCGTGGACGCAGTGCTATCCCGGCGACGACACCGTCGACATCATCGGAATGGACTCCTACGACCAGCCGTCCGGGATGTCCTTCGACGAACAGGTGGAGGAACCCTACGGACTCCAGGCGCACGTCGATTTCGCCAAGGCGCACGGAAAGCCCATCTCCTACCCGGAGTGGGGGCTTTTCCGCAACGGCGACAATCCCGCGTACATGCGCGGCATGCTCGCCTGGATGCAGCAGCACCGGCCCCTCTACCACACGGTGACCGACTACTGCCCGCACGGCGTGTGGCAGTGCGACGACAACCCGGAGTCCTCCCGCGTCTTCCGTTCCGCCCTCTACGGCCGCACGCCCGAGGACCCGCAGACCCCGGCGCCCGACGAGCCGCCCGCGGGACCGGAGCTGCCGGACCACTGCGCGCCGCTGGACCTCGGACGCTGGGTGGAGCACTGGCTCGGCGGGAAGCTGTGCCTGCGCCTCGACTGGTGGTCGCGCTCCCGGTAGCGCCGGGCCCGTCCCGGCCGGGACCACCGCCGTCACCGCGGCACGTCGGCGGCGGTGGCCGGACCGGGCACCGAGGCGGCGGGCGCCGGTTCCCCGTCCCGGCCGCCGCGGCGGGGCCGGGCCAGCAGCGCGAGCCCGCCGAGCAGCCCGCCCGCGCTCGCGCCGACCAGGGCGGTCACCGCCGGCGACGCCGACGCGGGCGCGGACGGCTTCACCGCGCGGGAGAACTGCACCAGCCGCACCCGGGTGCTGTCCTTGGAGTCCTCCGCGTGCCGGGTCAGCGCCCGCGCCACCGCGTTCGCCATGTCGACGGCCGTGTCGGGCCGCTCGGAGACGGCCGTGACGGACACCATCGGCGCGTCCGGCGAGGTCGCCGTGCGCACGCTGTCCCGCAGGGTGCGCACCGGCACACCGGCCCACACCTGCGCGTCCCCCAGCACCGCGAGCTGGGCGGCCACCCGCCCGTACGCCTGCGCGAAACCCCGCGCGGACTCCGGGGTGGCCTGATCGGTGGGGACGGCCACGACGTAACTGGTCGCCGAGTACTCGGGCGGCGTGAGCAGGCCGTACGCGCCGCCGGACAGGCCGCCGAGAAGCGTGCCGGCCACCAGCGCGGACCAGGCGGGCAGCCTCCTGACGCGGTCCAGGGACGGGAGGCGCAGACGGGTCGGGGTGTCGGTCATGAGGGGCGGGCTTCCTTGGCGTGGGGGGACGGGGACGGGCCGGCCACGGCGGCCGCGTACACGTCCATGAGGCGGGCGGAGCTGCGGGTGATGCTGTAATGGCGGGCCGCCTCGGCGGCCGTGCGCGGCGCCGGGCCCGCCGCGCGGACCTCGGCGATCGCGCGGGCGTACGCCTCGGGGCCGCCGCGCACCCGCCGCGCGCCGGCCGAGGCGTCCGGCGGCAGGTCCTCGATCGCCGGGCAGGAGCCGTAGAGCACGGGCAGCCCGGCGGCCAGGGCCTCCACCACCGCGAGGCCGAACGCCTCCTCCGTGGACGGGGACGCGAAGAGGTCCATCGCCGAGGTGAGCGAGGGCAGGTCGGGGCCGGGGGAGCCGTCGGGCACGGCGGGCCGTTCCCCAGTGAACAGCACCCGCCCGGACACCCCGGCCTCGTGGGCGGTGCGGCGCAGCACGTGCTCCTCGGGTCCGCCGCCCACCAGCAGCAGCCAGCAGTCCTCCGGAAGCGCGGCGAGGGCCCGCACCAGCACGTCGAACCGCTTGCCGGGGGCGAGCCGGCCCACCCCGCCGACGACGAACGCGCCGTCCGGCAGCCCCAGCCGCCGGCGGGTGCGCTCCCGTCGCCGGGGGTCGAAGCGGAAGCGGTCCAGCTCGATGCCGTTCGGCACCACCTCGATCCGCGGGGCCGGCACCCCCCAGCGCTTCAGCCGGTCCGCCACCGTCGGGGAGACGGCCACCGTCGCCGAGCCGAGCCGCTCGCTCGCCAGGTACAGCGCCCGCACGCCCTGGGTGAGCGCGCGGCCCTCCATCTGGGAGTCGCCCAGCGAGTGCTCGGTCGCCACGACCGCCCGCACGCCCGCCACCCGCGCGGCCGGCCGGCCGTACACGCAGGCCCGGTACAGATGCGTGTGCACCAGGTCGTAGCCGCCGGAGCGGATCACCCGGACCAGGCGCGGCAGCACGCCCACGTCGCGGTTGCCCGCCATGCCCAGGTGCAGTACCCGCACCCCGTCGGCGCGCAGGCCCTCGGCGACCGGGCCCGGGTTGGTGAGCGTCACCACGTCGCAGTCGACGGGCAGATGACGCAGCAGCAGCCGCAGCTGCTGCTCCGCGCCGCCCACGCCGAGACCGGTGATGATGTGCAGCGCCCTCATCTCACACGCCCTCCACCGGGCGGCGGCGCCAGCGGTGCAGCCGCAGCTTCAGGTGCAGCCGCCACGCCGTGTCGTTCTGCCCGACGTGCGCCCGCGGCAGGGCGTGCGGGCCGGTCAGCGGGCCCGGGTCGATGGCGCAGGCGTACCGGTAACCGGCCTTGCGCACGGCTTCCACGGCGCGCGCGTCGACCGTGCCGTACGGGTAGCAGAAGCCGTCCGCCGGAGCGCCGGTCAGCTCGGCGAGCCGGGCGCGGCTGTCGGTCACCTCGGCGGCGAGCACGGTGTCGTCGGCGCGGGTCAGGTCGACGTGGGTGAGTCCGTGCGAGCCGATCTCCACGCCCTCCCCGGCGGCACGCCGGACGCCGTCGGCGGTCAGCAGCGGCTTGCGCGGGCCGAGCGGGTCCCAGGCGTTGTCGCCGCCGAGCCGCCCCGGCAGCACGAACAGGGTCGCGTTGAACCGGAAACGGCGCAGCAGCGGCAGCGCGCCGGTGAGGAAGTCGGTGTAGCCGTCGTCGAAGGTCAGACCGACCAGGTCCTGCCCCTCGCCGCGGGCGCGCGCGTCCAGCAGCTCCGCCACGGACACGCCCCGCAGCCCACGCCGGCGCAGCCAGGTCAGCTGGTGCTCCAGCCGGTCCGGGGTGACCGTGATGCGGTACGGGTCGTCCGAGCAGTCGCCCACCGAGTGGTACATCGCCACCCAGGGGACGGACGCCGGGCGGCGGCCCGCCGGGGTGCGGTCGGCGAGCGGGGATTCAACGGGTGCGGCCATGTGTGAGCCTTCGTGTGACGGTACGGACGGAGCGCCGCACGGTCGCGGCGCCCACGCCCAGGGCGGACAGGGCGAGGGGGAGGAAGACGGCGGTGACGGCCAGGCAGCCGGCCGCGAGCGACGCCACGGGCGAGGAGAAGCGGCCCGCGGCGAACACCCCGGCCGTGACGGCCAGGACGGACGCGAGGACGGGCCGGCCGAGGTCGGCGAGGACCCGGCGGACGCCCACCGTGAGGCCCGGCGCGTCCCCGGCGGGGGCGGTGCGCAGACCGGTCAGCAGCAGGGCGGCGGTGACGGTGATGCCGGCGGCGTTGGCCGCGGCGATCCCCGCGACGCCCCAGCGGCCCACCGCCAGCGCGCCGATCAGGGACGTGGCGACGATGCCCACGCCCATCACGCCGAGCGGGTACCAGCGGGCGCGGCCCGCCGAGAAGTAGCAGCGCACCAGCGCGCCCACCAGCGTCTGGCCGAGCAGGCCCAGCGCGTACACCCGCATCACGTCCGCCGTCGCGGCGGTGTCGGACGCGGTGAACGCCCCGCGCTGGAAGAGGAGTCCGGTCATCTGCGGGGCGCAGGCGACCACCGCGCACATGCCCAGCAGCACCACGCAGGAGGCCAGCACCAGGTCCCGCTGCACACGGGTGCGGGCCCGCGCGGTGTCCCCGTCGGCGAGCGCCCGCGCCACCACCGGGAAGGTGACGGTGCACACCATCAGCGACAGCGTCATCGGGATCTGGGCGACCTTCTGCGCGTAGTTGAGGTGCGAGATCGCGCCCGCGGGCAGTGAGGACGCCAGGAACCGCTCGACCAGGACCTGCGACTGACGGCACAGCGCGAACAGCAGCACGGCGGCGATCAGCGCCAGCCGCACCGGCCGCTCCTCGTCCGCCGGACCGTCGACGGCGGCGGCCGGCGCGGGCGTGCGGGAGGTGAGCTGCCGCCACAGCGACGGCAGTTGCGCCGCCACCATCAGACAGCCGCCCACCGCGACCCCGGCCGCGGCCGCGCGCACCCCCCACGCGTCGCCGAAGGCGAACATCGTCGCGATGATCCCGGTGTTGTACGCGACGTAGATCGCCGCCGGGGCGAGGAAGCGGTGGTGCGCCCGCAGCGCGGCGCTGCAGTACCCGGCGAGCCCGAAGGCCAGCAGGCTGAGCGCGGTGAGCCGGGTGCAGTCCACGGCGAGCCCGGGGTCGGGCAGCCCGGGCGCGAGGACGCGCACCAGGTACGGCGCCCCCGCGGCGACCAGCGCGGCCACCGCGGCGAACGCCAGGCACAGCCGCGGCAGCGTGGCCCGGACCAGCTCGCGCACCGGGTCGCCGGGGACGCCCCGGGCGCGCCGGGCCAGCGCCATGCTGAACGCCGGGATCAGCGCGATCGCCAGCCCGTCCTCGATCAGCAGCGTCGCCGCCATCTCGGGCACGGTCCACGCGACGAGGAAGGCGTCCGTGTCGCTGCCCGCCCCGAACAGCCGGGCCAGCGACTGGTCCCGCACCAGGCCGAGCAGCGACCCGGCGATGGACAGCACGGCGGTGACGAGCGCGGCGCGGGCGAGGAAGCGGCGGGAGGCACCGGGTTCCCCGGAGTCCCCGGAGTCCTCCGGACCTGCGCCGGCGCGGTCGCCCGGGGGGCGGCCGGACGCACCGGCGCCGGCGCGGGCGGGTCCGGCGGTGGCGCGGGCCTTCGCGCGGGCCGGGACGGCGGCGACCACCCGGCTCCCGCCGCGGGGCCGGCCGCACTCCGCGCGAGGGCCGGGCGCGGCGCCGGCCGACGGCGGGTCGGCGGACGGCGGGTCGGCGGACGGGACGCCGCCCGCCGGTGCCGCGTGCGCCGCGGCCGTCGGTTCCGTGCGTGCCGGACCGGCGGTCGCCGTGCCGGGGTCCGGGGTGCGGGTGGTGCGGGTCGTGCGGGGGGTCTCGGTCGTGGGCGAGCCGGGGAGGGGGAGCGAGGGCGGCGCGCCGAGCGGCGGCGTACCGGCCGGCCGGGCGGGGAGGGACGTCATCGGGCCACCGCCTCCTCCGCCCGGCCCGGGGCGGCGTCCTGGCGGGCCGCGCCCTCCCGGCCGTGCTCCGCCAGCCCCCACCACGCCGTCAGGCCGAGGGCGACCCCGGTCAGGACGGTCGAGGGGCCGCCGATGTCGCCGTACACGTAGTCGGTGAGCTGCCACAGCAGCAGGCCGCAGGCGATCAGCGCGCAGTCGAGACCGCGCCCGTCGCGCCGCGCCCGCACCAGGGCGCGCACCGCGCACACCAGCAGCGCCAGCCAGCTCCCCGTCAGCGCGCAGAAGCCGAGCAGACCCTGCTCGCTGAGCACCAGCAGGTACATGCTGTGCGGGGAGAGCAGCGCCTGCTTGTGGTACGTCTCCCCGGCGCCCTCGATGTCGCTGCCCGAGGACAGCGCGAGCGTGGCGTGCCCGTCGCGGTACTCGGGGAAGTTCTTCAGCCCCACGCCGGTCAGCGGGTGGTCGCGCCACATGCCGGCGGCCGACGCCCACAGCGTGTACCGGTCCACCACGGACTGGTCCGGCGCGTCGGCCACCTGCGTGATGCTGTCGATCCGCTCCTGCAGCATCGCCGTACCGACGCCGAAGCCGCCCACGAGGACCACCCCCGCCGCGACCACGGCCGCCCCCACCTTCAGCGCCCGCCGCAGTCCCGCCAGCGCGAGCTGCGCCGCGCAGGCCAGCGCGGTCGCGATCCAGGCGCCCCGGCTGAACGACACCGCCAGCGGCACGATCAGCGCGACCGCGCATCCGGCCGCCGCCGCCCGCTGCCACGACGGGGTGCGGCCCAGCGCCAGCCCGGTCGCGCAGACCATGCCGAGCGCCACCGCCGTGGCCATGCCCATCACGTCCTGCGCCCCGAAGGTGCCGACCGCGCGGACGGTCTCGCCCTGGTAGCTGGCGCCGGTCGCGGTGACGTACTGGTGCACGCCCACGGCCCCCTGCCACAGTGCGAGGCCCACGAACGACCAGGCCAGCACCCGGAAGTCGGCCCGGCCGCGCAGCAGCACCAGCACGGCCGCCGGGACCAGCACGAACACCTGCAGGTAGCGGGCCATCCCGCCGAGCCCCGCCGCCGGCGAGGCCGCGCCCATGGCGGCGACCGCGAGCCCCGCCACGGGCAGTCCCAGCACCACCGCCGCGCGCGGCGACAGCGGGCGCCGCCGCTCTCGCAGCAGGAGGATCACGCAGTACCCCACCACCAGCGCGGACACCACGTCGGCGGGTCCCACGCCGTCTCCCGTGGCCGGCAGGGCCAGCAGCGCGACCACCGCGACCAGCGGCAGGACCGGCGCGAGCCGGGCGGCCCGGCGCGGCAGCGGCAGTACGGGGACGTGGCTCACCTGGCGTCAGCTCCCCGTCGGACGGACCAGCGTGGCCGCCGTGCGCAGCAGGATGCAGACGTCCTGCCACAGCGACCAGTCGTCGATGTACGCGTTGTCGAACCGGGCGCGGTCCTCGATCGAGGTGTCGCCGCGCAGCCCGTGGACCTGCGCCAGCCCGGTGATGCCGGCGCGCATCCGGTGCCGGGCCGCGTAACCCGGGTACGTCTCGCTGAACTGGGCGACGAAGTACGGGCGTTCGGGGCGCGGGCCGACCAGGCTCATGTCGCCGCGCAGCACGTTCCACAGCTGGAGCAGCTCGTCCAGCGAGGTGCGGCGCAGCATCCGGCAGAAACGGCGCATCTCGTGCTCGTTGGCCACGCTCCACCGGGTCGCCGACTCGTGCTCGTCGACCGGCCGGTGGGTGCGGAACTTCAGCAGCGTGAACGGCCTGCCGTCCCGCCCGATGCGCTCCTGACGGAACACCACCCCGGGCCCGTCGGTGAGCCGCAGCGTCACCGCGCACACCAGCAGCAGCGGGCTGACCAGCAGCAGCAGCGTCCCCGACACCAGGATGTCGAGCAGCCGCTTGCCCGCGCCCCCGCCGCGCACCGCCGCGAGGTCCAGCCGCCGGCAGGAGAACCCGGCCAGCCGCTCCCGCGCCGGGTACGGCGCGGCGTCGGCGTCGACCTCCCACACCACGCATCCCGACGCGGCCAACGACCGCAGCAGCGGGCCCTGTTCGGTGCGCACCGACGGGTGGACGGCGAGCACCGCCCGCACCCCGTTCTGAATGACCGCCCGCTCGACCTCCTCGTCCGTCCGCAGCACGGGAACGCCTCCTTCGGTCCCGTCCCCCTGCGCGGCGACGACTCCTACCGGCCGCACCCCGCTGCGGGGGTGGCGCAGCACGGCGGCGGCCACGCGCTGCGCGGTCGCCGCGGGACCGATGACGAGCGCCGCCCGCGGGTGGCGCAGCAGCGCGGCGCGCCGCCGCCCGTGCACCAGCGCGCGCAGTCCGCCGGCCGCCGCCACCTGCACGGCGAACCCGGTCAGCACGGTGGCCACGGACAGCGCGTCCTGCGGCCGCAGCGCCGCCCACAGCGCGGCTGCGGCCAGCCAGGCCACCGCCACCCGCCCGCACACGGCGGGCAGTTCCTCCAGCAGCGCCGGCACCGGCGTCGGCCCGACGCGCGGGCGCAGCAGCAGGGAGGCCCCGGCCAGCAGGGCGAGGAGCAGCGGGGAGTGCCCGGCGGCCGTCCACCAGGCGAGCAGGGCCGCCGCGCCGTCCGCGAGCAGCGGGGGGACGGGGGAGGCGGGGCGGTCGGGGGGTCGTGCGGCGGGCAGCCGGGAAGCGGTGCCGGAGCCGCGCGGGGGCATGACGGACAGGGGGGAGGATCCGTGCTCCCGCGGTGCGACACCGGGGGAGGTCACGGTACGTTCGGCGGTCACGAGTGGATGGACTCCCTGTGCTCTGAGTACTCGACGCGCTGTGTCGTCCGGTCGGCCTCGGCGCCGCCGGCCGTCCGGAGCGGGTGCGCCCCGGTCACGGCCGGCCGGGCGCCGAGCAGATCGCGGTAGACGCCGGCGACCGCTCTCGCGGTGTGCCGCACGTCGTGGAGGGACAGCACATGGCGGCGGGCCCGGTCGCCGAGGGACGCGCGCAGCGGCGGGTCGAGCAGCAGCGCGGCCACGGTCCGGGCGAGCGCCCCCGGGTCCTCCGGCGGTACCAGGCAGCGACCGGCCAGCGACGGCGGCAGGCTCTCGCGGGCCCCGTCGACGTCCGTGACCACTACGGGCCGCGCGCAGGCCATCGCCTCCAGCGGGGCCAGCGCCATCCCTTCCCAGCGGGACGGCAGCACGACGAGGTCGGCGGCCTGGTACCAGGGCGCCGCGTCCGCCACGGCCCCGGCGAACACCACCGAGCGCGGCGCGGCGGCCCGCAGCCGGTCCCGGTCGGGACCGTCGCCGACCAGCACCAGCCGCGCCCCCGGCACCTGCCGCCGTACGGCGTCCCAGGCCCGCAGCAGGACGTCCTGCCCCTTCTGCCGGCACAGCCGCCCCACGCACACGACGAGCGGCGCATCGTCCAGGGTGCTCAGCCGGGGGAGCTGGGCCCTGACCGGACCGGCGTCCGCGGGCCGGAACTGCTCGGGGTCGATGCCGTTGGGGACGACGATCCAGCGGCCGCGGACGCCCGCGTCCACCCCGGTGGCCCGCTCCGCCTCGCTCACGCAGATCACCCGGGAGGCCCAGCGCGCCGCCCACCGCTCCCAGCGCAGGGCGAGCGCGGCCGTGCTCCCGCCCACCGCCTCGAACGACCAGGCGTGCGGCTGGAACACGGTGGGGACGCGCCCGCGCACGGCGAGCCGCCCGGCCAGCCCGGCCTTCGCGCTGTGCGCGTGCACCAGGTCGGGCCGCACCTCGGCGACGATCCCCTTGAGTTGCCGTACCTCACGCGCCAGCGAAGGGCCCGGCGAGCGGGTCGCGTCCCAGGTCCGCACGTGCGCGCCGAGGGAGCGCAGCCGGGTGGTGAGGGGGCTGTCGGGGCAGGCGGCGGTGACGTCCATGCCGTCGGCGAGCTGCGCCCGCACCAGGTCGGTCACGACGCGGGCGACGCCTCCGTCCACGGGCTGGGTGAGGTGCAGGACGCGTGGCCGCCGGCCGGGCGGTGTCAGGTCCGTGGGCACGGTTTCCTCGCTCACGCAGGGGTCCGGAACGTGGGACGGCGGGTTCACGGACGGGCGTCGACGGCGGCGAAGAGCACGCCGGCCCACGCGGCGTCCCGCTCGGAGGTGAGGCGGAGGGCCACCTGGTCACCGGCGCGCGTGAGGTGCCCGCCGAGGTCGAACACGTCGGAGTCGTAGCCGAGGGTGTTGGCGTACGCGGGCACGCGCGAGGAGGGCGCGTTCGCGGGATCGGAGACGGTGGAGTTCAGCACGTCGTCGGCCGGGTCGGCGCCGTTGCCGAGCGCGGTGGCGGTGTCGCCCGCGGTCAGGACGAGGGAGTCGCCGGTGGTGCCGCGGTCGCCGTTGTAGGCCACCATGCCCGCCCGGCCCCCGGCGGCCGCCGGGTACGGCAGGCCGCGCAGCGCGAGGGCCGCGCCGGAGTCGCCGCCCAGCGGGGCGAAGCCGTCCCACACCGACAGGTGCCGCAGCGGCTCCGCCGGGTTCTCGTAGGCCACCACCAGCGTCCAGCCGCCCCAGGCGCCGGCCGCCGACTGCCCGCCGGCCACGTTGATCTGCGCGACCGTGTAGAGGCCGGACCCGCTGTCCCGTACGAGCCGGGTCACATCGGCGGAGGCCTGGAAGGCGTCCATGCCGCCCGCCACGCGGTGCCCGACGACGGTGTCCGCGAGCAGTTCCTTGTAGCTGCCGCCCGGCTCGGCGATCAGCACCCGCCCGTTGTCCTCGGCCGGCTTCTGCTCGCCGACGAGCAGATTGCCGCCCCAGTACAGCCGCGCGTACGTCACCCGCGAGCCCGAGGGCAGCCGGACCTCCCCCCGGGAGGAGTTGTACGTGTTGGGGTCGTCGTCGACGTCGATGTAGTGCATGTCGAAGTCGCCGTTCACACCGGGCCGCGTGCCGTTCTGCACCGCGCGGCAGGAGGACGCCGAGGCACGGCAGGTGGCGGACGAGTTGGCCGCGCGCACGATGTCGCCGTGCTGGAGGGCCCGGTAGCGCTCGCTGAAGGGGATCACCTCCGCCTCAGGAGCCGGTGCGGCGGGTGCGGCGACGGCGGTGGAGCCGCAGGGCGCCCACAGCGCGGCCAGGGCGAGGACGCCCACCGTCACATGGCGAAGCAGCTGACCCAGGGTTTGGCGCATGACCGTTCGGAGCCTTTCGGAAAAGGGTGGCGGCGGCAGGGCAGCGGGGACGAGTGCGATGCGTCCGCCCAAGGAAGGTGCGTCGGAGCACCGCAACTCTAGTCACCAAACGGACAAAGTAGGTGAAATTCTTCTAAGGGTGGCAAGTGTGTTGGAATCGTGGAACCGGGTCTGCCGCTCCCGTTCCCCCGCATCCCGGCTCATCTGCCGGGACGCGCAGCAGGGTGACGGCGGCCCGGACCGAAAGGCGTACGCCCGGTTGCGGGGCGTCGCGGGCGCTTCGACGGTGGGTGCAAGATCCGAAGCCCCGCGAAAGGACTCTTCATGCGCGCTCTGCCGGCCCGGCGCATCGCACTCGGCGCCCTGTGCGCCGCCCTCCTGGCCACCACCGGCCCGGCCGCCCTCGCGGCCGACCGGCTCTCCGGGCAGGACCCGGCGGCGTCATCCGCCGCGCTTCTCGTGCGGGTCTCGCACACCGAGGCGGCCCGGGGCGACCTCGCCCCGGTCGCCGAGCTGATCAAGGCGGTCCTCGCCGCTCCCGACGGCCACCTCCCCCCGGTCCGGGCCCGCGAGCTGGCCGACGCGGCCCGGACGGCAGTGACCCGCGCGGCGGCCGACGACCCCGTGACCGTCACCACGACCGTGACCACCCACACCTCCACTCCCGCCGCCGCTCCCGTCACGCCGCTGCTGCCGGGTCTGCCGGCGCCGGTGACGGGCGTGCTGCTGCCCACGGCCGAGGAGGACGACGGCACCGCGAACAGCGGCCTGGACGCCGTGCGCGAGGCCCTCGACAGCCTCCTGGACCTGCTGCTCCCCACGTCCGGCCAGACCGGGGCCGGCAGCAGTGCGACGACCACGACGACCGAGACCACGTCGACCGGCACGACGGAGATCACGATCAGCACGGACAGCACGGACAGCACGGAGTCCACGACGGACGCGTCGGACATCACGGGCGCCACGGATGCGGCGGACGCGGTGGCCGATGCCGCCCTCGTGTCCACCGACGAGCTCCTCGCCCGGGTGGACGAGCTCCTCGACGCGCTGACCGGGACCGACCCGCAGACGGCCACGACCCTGCCCGCCCCCGCCGAGCCGGCCGCCCCCGCCGAGCCGGCGGATCCCGCAGAGCCCGCGGACCCCGCAGAGCCCGCGGACCCGGCGGCTCCCGCCGATCCCGCGGGGGCCGCCGCGTCACCGGGAGTGCTGTCCGCGCTCACGTCACTCCTGCTGCCGAATTCCTGAGAACACGACGCGGCCTCAGGAGCACCGTCAGTTCATAGAATTCGTATCTCGTATGAGAACTCGGCAATCTTCGATTTCCCGGTTTCCGCTCCGGCCGGGGATCGTTGTGCACGGCGACAGAACCACTCCGGCGACTTGCGTTGCCGAAGAAAGGAACACGATGAAGTCCCTGAAGGCTGCCGCCGTCCTTGCCGGGTCCCTGATCGCCGCCGGTGTCGCCGCGCCCGCGTACGCCGACTCCACCGACCTGGCGTCCACCGGCCTCGACACGGGCCTGCGCACCGCGGTTCCCTTCGAGCTGATGCCGCTGCACGAGTCGGACACGCTCGAGACCGACCAGGAATCGGTGATGGGCACCGCGAAGGAGGCGGCGGCCGTCGTGAACGAGGTCAAGCCGGTGCGTGGCGACGTGGGGCTGCACGCCTGAGTTTTCACCTTCCAGCGACATGTGGCCCCCGGTGCCGGCACCGGGGGCCACATGTTTTCCCGCTTCTGTGGTGGCGCGCAGAGAAGGAGCCCCGGGCGCGAGGCTACCGGGGCTCCCGGGGCGCTACGACGGAGTGCGTAGACCGCGGAACTGCTATTTGTTCACGCAGTAGTTGCCGAAGGCGGGGTTCAGGGCACCGATGATGTTCACGGTGTTGCCGCACAGGTTGACGGGGACGTGGATCGGAGCCTGGATCACATTGCCCGACAGGACGCCGGGCGAGTGGACGGCCGCACCCTCGGCGCCCGAGTGGGCCGAGGCCAGGCCGGCGCTGCCCAGAACCACGGCACCGGTGCCGAGGGCGATGGCGCCGACCTTCGCGATGTGAGACATCACGTTCTCCTTACTGACTGGTTAAGCGCGGCAGCACGACTAGCGCCGCACGCACCGCTCAACGCGGGACGGCAACCCGGGTCACGGGGTATGTCCAGGGATCACTCTTTGGCCCCCTTTGAGGCGAACCGCGGTCTGCGCCCACCTCGCCATGGACCGTTCGAGATGACCTCGCAAGCCCCTGACCTGCATCTTCATGGAAAAGTTACGCATATGGGCGTTTCGGCTACCCAAAGCCACAAAGTTCGCTTACGTTAACAACCGTCAGTGACCAGCCCATAACGGGCTGTGTCCGCACGAGAAACGGAGAGGTAATGCGTAAGTTCCAGAAGGCCGCCGTTGTCGCGGCCATGCTCGGCAGCGTCAGCTTCCTCGGTGCCGGCGTGAGCCACGCCGGTGACAACCCGGGCTTCGAGCTCAACAGCGAGCAGGTCACGACCTGCGCCCAGGACCAGTCGATCCAGTCGCTGGTGACCATCGACGACGTCACCGCCGGTGTCGGGGCGATCCTCGGCCTGGGCAACGCGTCGAACGTCGAGACCAACGCCATCGCCTGCTCCTCGAACCTCGGCTGAGCAGTCGCTGTCAGGTAAGCCTGGCGGGCTCCGGGTTCCGCGCCTTCGCGGTGCGGACCCGGGCCCGCACGGCCCCTCTGTCACCCCATGACCGTCAAGGAAACAAGGTTGATGTTCCAGTCGAAGAAGATCGCGGTGGCGGGCCTCCTGGGTGGCCTCGCGCTGACCGGTTTCGGTGCCGTCCAGGCCGTCGGCGCCGAGAGTCCGGGCAACTGCACCAAGAACGACAAGGGCCAGATTCGCTGCGTCCAGGTCAGCGAGTACCGCGTCACCGAACAGGACGGCAAGGTGCGCATCGACAGCAAGGTGTCGCAGAGCTGTTCCGGCAAGGGCGAGGTCAGGTGCACCAGCAGCCTTGTTGTCGAAGGCGAGAAGTCCTGACCGCGTGTCGATGCGCAGGTGCGTGTCGCTCGATGGCCGAATTGCCGGGCTGATTGTGTGAAATGGCGACAGCGGCCTGATGTGCCTTTTTCTGTCGCATGAATACCGTTCGGCGTTTCACTATCAATTGTCGCAAAGGTCGCTCTATGTTTAGCGGCTGTCACCGACCGGCCCGCCGTGGGTCGAGTCACTTCCAGAATGGAGCAGTAATGCGCAAGTACCAGAAGGCCGCCGTCGTCGTGGCGATGCTCAGCAGCGTCGGCTTCCTCGGTGCCGGCACCAGCTTCGCCGGTGACGAGCCGGAGGTGGAGGTCAACAACAGCCAGACCACGAACTGCGTGCAGGACAACTCGGTCCAGTCGCTGATCGCCATCGACGACATCAACCTCGCGGTCGGCATCCTGGGTCTCGGCAACGTCGAGAACAAGGAGGCGAACGTCGTGGAGTGCGCCAGCTCCCTCGCCTTCGGTGGCAAGTGACCACCCTCGGGTGAAGGGCAGGCCCGGCGTCCGGACGCACGCGATCCGGACGCCGGGCCTGCCCCGCTTCGTCGGCCGTCTCGGCTTCCCTGACGGCCCCGCCGCGCAGCAGCGGCGGGGCCGAGCGTGAAGGAAAAGGTAGATGCTCAAGTCGTTCAAGATCACGGTGTTGGCAGGGGTTCTGGGCAGCTCCGCCCTGATCGGTCTCGGCGCCGTTCAGGCCGCCGCCGTCGAGAGTCCCGGTAAGTGCACCAACGACGGCAAGGGGCACGTGCGCTGCGCGGACGTGCGCAAGGAACGGGTCACCAGCGAGGAGAACGGGGTGATTCACCTCGTCAACGCTATGAAGCAGGAGTGCTCCGGGAGCAACGCGAAGGTGTCCTGCGCCACCAGGGTCATCGTCGACGGCGAAGAGTCCTGACGCTGCCGCGGTCATGCGGAAGGGGCGGCACCCCCTGGTGGGGGTGGGGCCCGGCGCCATGACGGGCGGCAGACGGGGGGGGGGGGGTATACGGGGCCCGGGGGGAGGAGGGGGGT